>JAZUAX010000001.1:0-1887 GCA_045638185.1 Oscillospiraceae bacterium
GAAATTGAGGACAACCTTTATTTTTCCGTTTCCGCAACAACAAGAAAACCCCGCCCCGGCGAAATCGACGGAGTTCATTACAGTTTCAAAACAAAGGAAGAGTTCGAACACGACATCGAAACCGGCGAAATGCTCGAATATGCTGTGTTTAACGGAAACTATTACGGAACCCCCAAAAGCGCCATTGAACAGAAACTTTCCGAAGGAAAGGATATAATCCTCGATATCGAAATTCAGGGAGCAAGAAACGTCAAGAAAATGATGCCGGAAGCGGCTCTTGTCTATCTTCTTCCCCCATGCATCGAGGAACTTAAAAACCGCCTTGTCGGAAGAAACACCGAAGATGCGGAAACGATTGCCGGAAGACTTCACGAAGCAAAAAGAGAACTTCATGAAGCGCCGGAGCTTTATGATTATTTTATAGTCAATGATTTGGTGGATAGCGCCGCCATAAAAATAAAAGACATAATCGAGGGCGAACGCTGCAGCAAAACCGCAATGCAGGAAGTCCTTAAACAAATTTTAGAGGAGGCAGAAAACCTTGCTTAACCCGAACGATACTTATGATCTCAACCAGCTCAACAGCCCCTATGCAAACGTTGTTGCAATTGCAAAACGTGCACGCAAAATCAGCGAAGATGCTGAAGAAAACCACGAAATCATCTCCGAAAAACCGCTTAAAATTGCAATTGCGGAATTTATCGAAGATAAATACCGTGTAAACAAGGTAACCGTGGAGGAAGACTGATATGCCCGAAAAGAAGAATCTTCTTCTTGGGGTTTCCGGCGGAATCGCTGCCTATAAGGTGTGCGAAATCGCTTCATATTTCACCAAAAAAGGCGTCAATGTAAACGTTGTTATGACAGAACATGCCGCCGAATTTGTTGCGCCCTTAACTTTTGAGGCGCTTACCAAAAACCAAGTTTACACATCTCTTTTCGATGGAAAAGGAGCAGATCCGGTTGCCCATGTTAACCTTGGAAGAACCGCTGACGCTGTTCTTATTGCGCCTGCAACCGCAAATATAATTGCGAAAATTGCAAACGGAATCGCTGACGATATGGTTTCCACAACTGTGCTCGCCGCAAACTGCAAAAAGATAATTGCACCGGCGATGTTTACCGGAATGCTCGAAAACCCTGTAACTCAGCGCAACATCGCTCAGCTTAAAGCGGACGAATGGGAAATAATCGAATCCGAAAGCGGAAGACTTGCCTGCGGAGCAGTTGGAAGCGGACGTCTTGCGGAAATTCCGGAACTTATTTCTGCTGTTGAGGAAGCTCTTTTTGCTGATGAGCAGCTTTTGGGAAAACGCGTGCTCATAACTGCAGGTGCAACCCGAGAAAGCCTTGATCCGGTTCGTTTTATCACAAACCGTTCCAGCGGAAAAATGGGCTACGCCCTTGCAAAAATGGCTAAAACCATGGGCGCGGAGGTAACTCTTATAAGCGGAAAAACAGAAATCCGCCCTCCTCATGGAGTGAGCACCGTATTTGTCGAATCTGCAGGGGATATGTATAACGCTGTTACCGAAAGAGCCGCCTGTGCCGATATCGTAATCATGGCTGCGGCGGTTGCTGATTATACTCCGGCGGAATATTCCGACCAGAAAATCAAAAAATCTGAGGGAGATAACAACCTTGTGCTCAAACGCACGAAAGATATTCTTGCAAGCATCGGAAGAACAAAACCTTCCGGCCAGGTTGTTGTCGGTTTTTCTATGGAAACCGAAAATCTTCTTGAAAACAGCCGCAAAAAGCTGCTTTTCAAAAACGCGGATATGATAGTTGCAAACTCCATCGCTTCCGAAAACACCGGTTTCGGCGTTGATACCAACGCCGCGGTGCTCATCACCAAAACCGGTGAGCACGAAACCGGACTTATGA
>JAZUAX010000002.1:0-9369 GCA_045638185.1 Oscillospiraceae bacterium
ATATCAATGCCGGTGGGGGCAACGTTCAGAATTTTCGATTTTTTAGCAGGTTTGGAAAGATCGGAAAGCTTATCCATGTTTTCACGGACTTTTGCTTCAATTTCCTCACAAAGAGCGGTGTTGGAACGGAGAAGTTCTTTAACGTTGTCGCGTCCCTGGCCAAGTCTTTCGCCGTTATAAGAGAACCATGCGCCGGATTTATCAACGATATCGAGTTTTACCGCAATATCAAGAAGTTCGCTTTCCTTGCTGATTCCCTGTCCGTACATAATATCAAATTCAGCTTCGCGGAAAGGCGGAGCAACTTTGTTTTTAACAACCTTAACTTTGGTGTGGTTGCCGATTACGTCGCCGCCCTGTTTGATCTGTTCCTGTTTGCGGACGTCAAGACGAACGGAAGAATAGAATTTAAGTGCGCGGCCGCCGGGGGTAACTTCCGGGTTTCCGTACATAACGCCGACTTTTTCACGAAGCTGGTTGATGAAAACAGCAACGCAGTTGGTTTTGCTGATAACGCCGGTGAGTTTGCGGAGAGCCTGGGACATAAGTCTTGCCTGAAGGCCAACGTGGGTGTCGCCCATAAGTCCCTCAATTTCCGCCTTCGGAACCATTGCCGCAACGGAGTCAACAACGATTACGTCTATTGCGCCGGAACGGACAAGCGCTTCCGTAATTTCAAGAGCCTGTTCGCCGGTATCCGGCTGGGAAACAAGAAGGGAATCGATATCAACGCCAAGAGCCTTTGCATAAACCGGGTCAAGGGCATGCTCAACGTCGATGAATGCTGCTTCGCCGCCTGCTTTCTGTGCGGATGCTATGATATGGAGGGCTACGGTTGTTTTACCGGAACTTTCCGGTCCGTAAATCTCAACAATTCTGCCGCGGGGAACACCGCCGATTCCAAGGGCGCTGTCAAGAGAGATGGAACCCGTTGAAATTGCTTCAACGTTGAGTGCCGGCGCCTGGCCGAGTTTCATAACGGTTCCTTTTCCGTACTGTTTTTCAAGTTGTTTGATTGCGGTTTCAAGTGCTTCTTTTCTGTCTGCCATAAATCTCATTCCTCCATTTTTCATAATATCCAATCGGGTTCATTTCTGTTTTATAGTATAATATATAATCATTTTAAAATCAACACCTTTGCGACAAAAAATCGAACATTTGTTCTAAAAATGTTTTTGCTGGTGCATTTTTGTCCGTATATTGTTACATAATATTTTCTCTATATATTGTAATACTATATATACATTATATAAGGAGATGATTTTTATGTTCGGAAAAGGAAAACCCGCAGATTTAAACCGTGACCAGCTTGATAAGTTAAACGCCCTCCAGCATGAAATTACAGACATTGACGGAAACGGCGTTATTCTCGTTGCCTATTGCAAAAACTGTTCCGGATGCAGCGGATGCAAATAAAAACGCCGTGCTCAAATCTTGAGCACGTCGTTTTTATTCTTTTTCGTAATATTTTTCAAAAAAGCCATTGACAGCTCCGGTTGATTGTATTACAATAAACATAGGTTGAATGTAATACAATCAACTGATGGAGGTGATACATTTTGTCCGGCAAAACGCAAATGATGAAAGGAATCCTCGAAGGCTGTGTTCTAAAGCTCCTTTCGGAAGAAAAACTTTATTCCCAGGAGATCTGCGAAAAATTTTCCGAATTCGGTTTTAACGAAATAAGCCGCGGAACAATTCTTCCTCTTCTTTTACGAATGGAAAACGAAGAACTTATTACATACGAAAAAATGCCGGTTCCGAACGGCCCCGCAAGAAAATATTATTTCACAACCGAAAAAGGGCTTTCGGAACTCAGGGATTTCAGCAAAAATTGGAACGAATTTTACGTTTCCGTCTGCAAAATTATGAAAGGAGGCAGCGAAAATGAATGAAAAACTTTCCGGAGAATATCTTACCGATTATAACGATGTAACAAAATATCTTAAAAAATACGCTACAAAGGGCGAAAAACTGAATGAAGTTCTCGATGACCTTTCGGAACTTTATTCCGACCTTGAAGCGGAAAATGCGCCCCTTTCTTCCGCACATGAAGGCTCCGCAGAAGATTATGCAAAAGAACTTTTGGAAAATCTTCCGAAGAAGAAAAAACTTTCCCCGAAAGCGATAACGGTAATTGTCGCCGTGGTTGTTTTTATAATTTCCGCAGTTTATTTTACAACCGACAGCAAAATGGCAATCGCCTATCGCGGACTCGAGAGAGTTATCCAAAAACCGGAACAATATGAACTTTACACAACTTCTTCAAACGGAAAATGGATCGAGCTGTATCTTCAGAAACCCGATAACGGAGATGTTTTGATAAATGCTGTTCCATGGGATAACGCTCCCTTTGTAATAGAAAATTTTGATTATTCAGAAAACGGAAAAATATATATCGAAGGTTCTGTAACTTCCGATTATCAGGGCAACGAAGAAGGTTACATAAAAATCCCCATTCTTTATCCTTCCCTGTTTTTTAACAATCCGCAAAAATTGCTTGACTGTATAACCGATTATGATATCAACGATTTCAAAATAATCGAAGAGGCCACCACCGGAAGCGGAATTGGTCTTATAAACGATCATGGCTACCAAATTGCAACGCTTTATGACGGCTACCCAACATATTATGAAGTCAATAAGGACGGAAGTATCGATTTCTGCTTTGTTTATAAAATGCGCGAAAATGAACACACCGAAAAAAGCATAAAAGAATATCTTCTTGAAGATCAAAAAGTTTATCTTTATATCGGCTATGTTGAACTTTATTGGCAACCAAAATAACTTTTCCCTGAACATAAAAATCCTCGTGCTCAAGTTTGAGCACGAGGATTTTCCGTTTAAACTTTCGTTTTCTTTTTGAATCTGAAGATAAAACTTCTGAAAAGCAGAACGTTCATTGCCGCAAAGAAAGCAGCAAGAATCAGAAGGGTAAGAAGCGGTTTTTCCGGCGCAAGCATTGCAAGAAGCATCATCGGGAAACCGAAGACGATTGCCGGGAAGTTCTGGTAAACCATGTTGTCCGCCGCCGGAGTTTCAAAATCTCCGTCAATTTCTCTAAGAAGGATAGTTCCGGTGCTGGCTGTTCCGGTAAGCATTCCGTACATCATAAGGAACTGCTCTTCGGTATATTTCGGGAAAAGAGTTTTTGCAACGAAATGGTTGTAAATGTAGGTTACAATAAGTCCCGCAAAGCCAAGAACAAGCATTATTCCCCAATATTTTTCAACAACGGAAAGGCGGATAGCCGCAATTCCGGAAACAACCATTATATCAAAGAAAAAGTTGCTTGCTCTGGTGAGAAGGAAGTTGTTTGTATATTCCCTCTGGATAGCGTTTTTCTTTTTAAGAAAACGCATTGTTTCTTTAACAAGAGTAGCCGAAAGAACACCGAGAAGGAAGTTGAAACCGAAAATAAGAGAAGTCATTCCCGGAATAAGTTTTGCAATTCCGTTCATAAGGAAATATGTAATCATATAGGTTACGATAATAAGTGCTATCTGAACGGTCATTTTGTCAATGCTTTCCTGCATCGGAATTTCGTCCGGATTTTCAATACTTTCGGAAGTGTGGTGTTTTTCCTTGCCTTTTGCTCTGATTTTTCCTTTTCCTTTAAGGTAGTTAAGATGGATAACGCCACCAATGCTTGCGCTTAAAAATCCAAGTGCTGCAATGGTGAGTCCAAAGCTTTTTCCGCCTTCAAAACCGAAATCAGCTTCATAAATTCCACCGTAGTTCATTGCCTGTCCGGTTCCCTGTCCGTAACCGAAAGGAAGAAGGACTCCTGCCGCTTCAAAGAAATCCGGAATGAAAAACATTGCCGCAACCATAGTAATAATCATTCCCACAACACCCTGAAGAAGATAGGTGGAAACGGTGGTAACGCCGGTGTTAAAAACTTCGATTGCTCTTTCCTTTGTGACTTTTCCGTCTCCGGTTTTAAGAGTCGAAGCAATAAAACCAAGTGCAAGGCAATGATATGTGAACATTTCAAGCGTTTTTGTGCCGGAAGCACCAAAAAAAGCATTGTCGAACATTATATCGCCGGTTATGAGCTTATATACCCAGGCAATAGCAATAAGGATTCCTCCGCCGATTACCGAGATAGGAATAAGCGAATCCTGAAGAAACTTTATTGATTTTTTGAGCACATTTCCAAGAAGGAGGCTTGCAAGAAGCACAGCCACCACATTGAGAGTGCCCCAAACACTATAATCCCAAAAATTTTCCATCGATATTTCCCTCTTTTATGTTTTTCCATCTGTAATATATGTTTACATATTTAAGCGCATTGAATCTTTTGCTTCCGCTGATCTGGAAAACTTCTGTTCCGTAATATATGTTCAACTTGTTTTTTCCAAGAACAGAAACCGCAGAAAGTTCCGAAAAAGGAATTGTCCATTCTTTCTCTGTTCCCTCATCGGCAACCATTCTGTCACCATAGAGCAGAAAATCGGATTTTTCGCGAAGAAGTTTTTTATTCTTGCGGATAATAACTTCGCTTATGGTTGCTTCGTCACGGAAAAGCGGTTTTTCCTTATATTCATCAGGATCAAAGTTGTTTACAAAATCGCACTGGTAATCATACCACTGGCCGAAAAATTCAAAAGGAAAATCAAAACCTTTTCCGCTTATTCTTTTGTCTTTATTGTAAACAACGGTTTTTCCGCAGGTTTTGCAGAATGCTTCGTCTCCATGGCTTTCGAACTCCGAAAATCCGCAGAACGGGCAGACATAAACAGCCCTTTCAATATATTCCGCTTTGAAATCAGATTCAAAAATCGCATCTGCTTTTGCCTCGTCAACAAAAAGGCCTTCGTTGATTCTTTCCGCAAGTTCCGCGTCAGTCATTACGGAATATTCTTCCGGCATGATAACTTCAGAAACATAGGAACGCATTTTTCCTTTTCTTATTTTATCGCTCCAGCGGGGATGAACTCCATATCCGCCCTCAATTCTGTAAAGAGCTATCGGAAGTTTAAGTTTTTTGGCAAGGGGAACTATTGCCGGATTTATATATTCGGTTTTTCCGCTGTAGGTTCTGTTTCCTTCCGGAGCAAGGCAGATTGTTCCGCCCTCTTTTGCAACTCTTATGCAGTTCATTACCGCCCCGACATCAGTTGTTTGTTTCTTTATCGGAATTGGGTTTACCGCAAAACGAAGTAAATCGGAAACAAATCCCATGGAAAAAATATCTTCCGTTGCAACATAGTAAATCGGGGTTTTAAAAGACATTCCTATAAAAAACTGGTCAAATGCAGTCTGGTGATTATAAAGAATAAGATAAGGTCTGTCTTCCTGCTCTTTAAATTTTTCAACTTTAATTCCGTATCTGATTTTGCAGACAGGAGTAAGGATCACCTTTGCAATTGCCTGGATTATGCGGTGTCTGGGTTTAATCCATTTTTTTCTTTTCGACATCTCTATCCTCTGAAAAAAGACTTTCTATCACAAAATATACATATTTAGTATATAATACTACTTTTTTCGAAAAATTTAAACCTTTTTTCAAAAAAATAAAAAACGCTCCGTAAAAAGAGCGTTTTTAAAATAATTATTCCTCTTCTTCCATAAGGCGTTTATAAACTTCGCCTTTGGTCTGTCCCGTAAGTTTTGCTGCTTCTTTTGCAGCCATGGAAGCCGGTTTTCCTTTTTCCATAAGTTCTTTTGCAATGGAAATCGCTTCTTCCATCGGGTCGCGCATTTCTTCTTTTTCAATCTGTTCGCCGTCAAGAACAAGAACATATTCGCCTTTTGGCGGATTTTCGGTGTGATATTTCACCGCTTCGGAAAGGGTTCCTCTCCAGGAAGTTTCGTGGATTTTTGTAAGTTCTTTTACAACAACAATGTTTCTGTCGCCGAAAACGGAATTCATGTCTTTAAGAGTGCTGAGAAGTTTATGCGGTGCCTCATAAAAAACCATGGTTCTGCGCTCATGGCGAAGCTCCATAAGATGTTCCATTCTGGAAGTGCGTTTCACGCTGAGGAAACCTTCGAAGGTGAAACGGGAAACAGAAAGTCCGGAAACCGCAAGGGCGGAAATAACAGCGGAAGGACCGGGAACGACCTCAACTTTAACATCCGCTTTAATACAGAGCTTAACAAGAGTTTCGCCCGGGTCGCTGATGCAAGGCATTCCGGCATCGGTAACGATCGCGCAGCTTTCTCCGTTAAGGAGGCGGGAAACAATTATATCTCCCTGCTCATATTCATTGAATTTCTGATATATAACCATCGGTTTTTTGATTCCGAAATGGTTGAGAAGTTTTACGGTAACACGGGTATCTTCCGCCGCGATAAAATCAACCTTTTCAAGAGTTTCAACCGCTCTCGGAGAAAAATCCCCAAGGTTTCCGATCGGTGTTCCTACAACATAAAGAATTCCCATAATTTTTTATCTTCCGTTCTGTATATAATTTATTTTAAGTCCGGCGTGTCCGCCTTTTTTGCCTTCAATAAGTATAAGCCAAGGTTCTGCGGAATCCGTCGCATTGTTTACAAAAGTAAGGCGTTTCGGTTCGATTTTGTTTTTTCTCATTTCAAAAATAACATCCGCAAGTCTTTCCGGACGATGGCACATACAAAATCTTCCGCCATATTTAAGAAGCCTTCCGGCAACTTTTGCAACCTGCGCAAGGGTACATCCGCTTTCTCTTCTTGCAAGATCACGGGAAGTCGTTCCGTTTTCCTTTCCGGAACCTGTTACAAAGTAAGGCGGATTAACTGTTATAAGGCTGAAGCTTTCCGCTTCCCAATCAAGCTCGTTAAGGTCCGCAAGAACAGGGAAAAATCTGTCCTCAACTCCGTTTTTCTCCGCAGTCCATTTGCAAAGTTCAATGGCTCCCGGCTGTATATCAACAGCGGTTACCCTTCCTTTAAAACCGTTCGCCATCATCATAACCGGAACAACTCCGCAGCCTGTACAAAGGTCAAGAACCACGTCCTTGAATTTCGGTTTTGCAAATTCCGCCAGCAAAAGAGCATCTCCGCCAAAACCATATTCTTTTGTTGTGGCCATATCAAGGCCGTAAAAATCATTTACGATTATATCCATCTAAAAATCCTCGTTTTTCAAAAGGCAATATAAAAAACGGGAAGGAAATCCCTTCCCGAAAAATCATCTTTTTTCTTTTTTCTTCGGTGCGCCAACCGGGCAGACTTTTGCGCATTTTCCGCATTCGATACATCTTCTCGGAACAATGGCATACTGTCCGCAGGTCTGGTAGATCGCGTCCTTGGGACATTCTTTTTCGCATTTTCCGCATTCGATACATGCTCCTGTAATGATATATGCCATCTTTGCGCCGCCTTTCATAGATTTACAAACTAATTTTAACACATATTTTATAAAAATCAATATTTAGATAAAAAAAGAAGGAAGGCCAAAGCCTTCCTTCTTTAATAAGTACATAAATTATGCTTCTTCGGGAGCACCAACAGGGCATTCGCCTGCGCAAGCGCCGCATTCGATGCATTTGTCAGCGTCGATAACGTATTTGCCGTCACCTTCGGAAATTGCTTCAACAGGGCAAGCATCTGCGCAAGCGCCGCACATGATGCAAGCATCGGAAATTTTGTATGCCATAATCAAAAAACCTCCTTTTAAAAGATAATATAATTTTAACACATATTTTTAAAAAATCAATACCGGGGAAAAAATATCCTTTTTACAAAAAGCCTCTTACTCTATTGTACCGGAAACTTATCTATAATTCCGGCGGCGTATTTGCGGATTATGTTGGCATCAATGGCGGTGATTTTTCCGTCGCCGTCAACGTCGCAGAAAGCAATCTGTTCTTCCGTCGGTTTTACTAATTTTGCGGCGGCAAGTCTTGCAAAATATGCGTCCGCAATGTCAATGTTTCCGTTTCCGTCCGCATCGCCAAATGTAATATTTTCTTCCGGTTTTTCGATTGGGATTTCGATCTGGAAATTGAATTTGCTTTCCCATTCAAAAGGTTTGAAAAAAAGCATTCCAAAAGCGCCGAGAAGATCTTCCAGAATTGAACCGTTGTCTGTGTCGAAATTGAATATGTCCAATAATTTTACGTTTATATCAAGAACAATTTTATCGTCTTTTTTCTCTTTTGTTTTTATATCAATATCCGTATGTAAACCGCCTACAATCAATTCAAGAGACTCATCATAGGAATTGGCGCCGCTAAAAAATAAATAGTAATCGCTTTTTTTGAAATAATCTTTCGGAAAATTATACTTTCCGTTCAAAAAAATGTCCGAAGAATTGTAATCATAAAGATAATAATTATAAAAATTCTTCCCCGATATGCTCCAAGATACCAACCCAAGACTTGAAATCTCTTCCAAATTCAAGTTTTTTGCCTCAACCAAAAGAGCTACTATTGTTTTTGTGAAACATTCCTTTAAAAGTTCACTGTTCATCAAGGTCGCGGTAATAGCATGGTTTTTTCCTACGGAAAGTTTCTTTCCTTTACCCACCGTTCCGTGAGAAATAATCGCCTTTTCCATTTCTCCGATTGCGTTTGGTTTGTCAATCGATTTCGCAAATGCTTCGATTTGCGGACGGATTATTTCTTCAAGGTTTTGTTCTTCTTCCGCAAAAACCGTTACCGGAAAGAAATTTATAATCATCAAAAAGCAAAGAATAAGCGAGATTATCCTTTTCATTTTTCCTCCTGTTTTTTCAAGCGAACAGGAGTCTTTATTCTCTTTCGCAGAAAGAGAATACGGGACGTCCCGTCGAAATTCTATTGTTTTATTTTTGGAATGTTACAGAAAAAAATCAATCGTCGCCGGGCTGCGCTGCGCCAACCGGGCAGGAATAGGAACAGGTTCCGCAATCGATGCATTTTGCAGGGTTGATGACGTATTTCCCGTCACCGGGTTCAATTGCGTTGACGGGGCAGTTTTCTGCGCAGGTTCCGCATTCGATGCACATATCGGAAATTTTATAAGCCATGGTAAAATCCTCCTGAAAAATTATTCTTCGTAATTGTCTTCAATTTCAGCTTTGGGTTCTTCCCTTTCGCCGCGGATACGTTTTACAAAAGATTTATGGAAAGATTTCGGTGCGCCGTCAGGAGCATCATCCATTTTTATGGAAAGCATCCCGGTCATAAGGTTAACGTCAACAACAACGCCGTTTCCGTCCGGAGTTCTTACCGCTGCTCCGATCCTCGGCATGGTTCTGATAAGTTCCTCATAACCTTCCTGCTCATATTTAAGGCAGCACATAAGTCTTCCGCAGGTTCCGGAGATTTTGGTGGGATTAAGGGAAAGTCCCTGTTCCTTTGCCATTTTTACGGAAACCGGAGCAAATTCTCCAAGGAATTGGGAACAGCAGAAAGGTGTTCCGCAAATTCCGAGACCGCCAAGCATTTTTGCTTC
>JAZUAX010000003.1:0-30593 GCA_045638185.1 Oscillospiraceae bacterium
ACGGTGCTCAAAGCAATTCATATTGTTTAAGAACGTTTTTTAACTTTTCTTTTTTGTCGTTTTCCATTACAGAAAGAGGAAGCCGGCATGGTCCGAAATCTTTTCCGAGCATATTGAGTGATTCTTTGATAGGAATTGGATTCACATCCGAAAAAAGCGCATTAATAAGCGGGATAAGTTCAATTTGCTTTCTTGCAGCTTCAATGCATTTTCCTTCGGAAAAAAGGGTACAAAGCTTTTGAATTTCTTTCGGTACTATGTTTGCCGCAACAGAAATAACGCCTTTTGCGCCAATGCTCAAAAATGGAACTGTCAGTTCATCGTTTCCGGAATAGATATCAATTTTATCCCCGCAAAGCGAAAGAGTATGCTCTGCCTCTGCAAGATTTCCGGAAGCTTCTTTAATTGCGCAGATAAACGGGTTTTCTGCAAGTTTTGCGTAAGTTTCAGCTTTTATATTTAATCCTGTTCTTGAGGGAACATTATAAACTATCGTAGGAAGCTGGCACCATTTCGTAATATATGAATAATGTCCGATCAAACCGTTTTCGTTTGCTTTATTGTAATACGGAGTTACAGAAAGAACTGCGTCTGCACCGGCATTTCTGGCGTTTAAAGCAAGCTTTGCGGCATGTTTGGTATTGTTACTTCCCGCACCGGCAATAAGCGGTACGCGGCGGTTTATAACGTCTTTTGCACAGCAAATTATATTATATTGTTCTTCATCTGAAAGAGTTGCAGATTCTCCCGTTGTTCCGTTTACGATGATTGCGTCCGCTCCTTTTTCGATAAGTTCATCGATATGGTCTGCATATTTTTTTAAGTTTACGCTGCCGTCAGAATGCATTGGAGTTACCGCGGCAACTCCGCATCCGGTAAAAATTGTATTTTTCATAATAAAAAACCTCCGCAGGATTTAGATAATAGAAATCTATGCGGAGGAATTTTTTATTATGTTATTTAGTCAAAATAGCCTTTTGCAGCATAAAGCTCTGCCATAAGAACGTTTCCGCCTGCGGCACCTCTCAGAGTGTTATGAGAAAGACTTACGAATTTATAATCGTATTGGCTGTCGCTGCGAAGTCTTCCAATAGAAACTCCCATACCTTTTTCAAGGTCACGGTCAAGCTTGGCCTGAGGTCTGTCTGGTTCCTCAAAATATGTGAGAAAATGTTCCGGTGCAGAGGGAAGATCAAGAAGTTGGGGCTCGCCTTTATATTCTTTCCAGCAGTTTTTGATTTCTTCTATGGAGGACTTATTTTCAAAGCTTACAAAAACTGCTGCTGTATGGCCATCGGAAACGGGAACGCGGAGACACTGGGTTGTGATAGCAGGGGAAACAGCATTGATGATTTCTCCGTTTTCAACTTTGCCCCAGATTTTAAGAGGCTCTTTCTCGCTTTTTTCTTCTTCACCGCCAATATAAGGAATAAGGTTATCCACCATTTCCGGCCAGCGTTCAAAGTTCTTTCCGGCACCGGAAATTGCCTGATAAGTGCAGGCAAGAACTTTTGTTATACCAAATTTCATAAGGGGATGAAGAGCGGGAACGTAGCTTTGGATAGAGCAGTTGGATTTTACGGAAATAAAACCGCGTTTTGTTCCAAGGCGTTGTTTCTGATTAGCAACCACTTCCATATGTTCTGGATTGATTTCGGGAATGATCATCGGAACGTCGGAAACACCACGGTTGGCACTGTTATTGGACATAACCGGACATTCGAGCTTTGCGTATTTTTCTTCAAGTTCTTTTGTTTTTGCTTTATCCATATTGACTGCACAGAAAATGAAATCAACAATTGAAGCAATTCCTTCGGCGTCTTTTTCTGCATCAAGAACGGTCATTCTTTTTACAGATTCGGGAATTTCGGTTTTCATTGCCCAACGGCCGGAAACAGCTTCCTCATAGGATTTTCCGGCGCTTCTTCCGGAAGCTGCAAGAACTTCAATATGGAACCAAGGGTGATTTGAAAGCAGCGTAACAAGGCGCTGGCCGACCATTCCTGTGGCACCTATAATGCCTACTTTATAATTTTTCATGAACGGGGCCTCCTTTGATAAAAATACTTGCAATAAATACCATGTTGCAATATAATATATAAGTTATATTGAATATGTTTTTGATTTTATCATTACATAATTTTTCTGTCAATATTTTTGTGAATTTTTTATAAAATGGTGATTTGATGAAAACAAGTGATTTTTATTTTGATCTTCCGGAGGAGCTTATTGCACAGCACCCTGCGGACCAGCGTGACCATTCCCGCCTTATGCATCTTAATAAAGAAACAGGAGAGGTCGAGCATAAACATTTTTACGATATAATTGATCTTCTTGAACCGGGAGATCTTCTTGTTCTTAATAACTCAAGAGTTATTCCTGCAAGACTTATCGGTGAAAGGGAAGATACCCATTCTCCCATTGAATTTCTTCTTCTTAAGCAAAAAGATCTTGATGTTTGGGAAATTCTTGTTCGCCCCGGAAAACATGCAAAAATCGGAAAAAGATTTGTTTTCGGAGGTGGGCTTCTTAAAGCAGAAGTTATTGATATCGTTGAAGAGGGCAACAGAATTGTAAAATTTGAGCACGAAGGAAATATTTACAATGTGCTTGATGAAATCGGTCAGATGCCTCTGCCGCCTTATATTACCGAGAAACTTGCGGATAAAGAACGTTATCAGACAGTTTATTCGGATCCTATCGGTTCTGCTGCAGCACCTACTGCAGGACTTCATTTTACTGAAGAACTTCTTGATAAAATCAGAGCAAAAGGTGTAAAAACTGCTTTTGTAACTCTTCATGTAGGTCTCGGAACTTTCCGTCCGGTAAAAGTTGAAGATTTTGAAAATCATATAATGCATACAGAACATTATATGCTTCCGGAAGAAACTGCAAAACTTATAAATGAGACAAAAGCAGCAGGTCACCGTGTTATAGCGGTAGGAACAACTTCCTGCAGAACCCTTGAATCTGTTGCGGCAAAATTCGGCGAAATTAAAGCGGATGATGATGATACCAGTATTTTTATCTATCCCGGATATAAATTCAAAGTCCTCGACGGACTTATCACAAACTTCCATCTTCCCGAGAGCACTCTTATAATGCTTGTTTCTGCTTTTGCAGGTTATGAAAACGTAATGAATGCTTATAAAACTGCTGTTGATGAACGTTACCGTTTCTTCAGTTTCGGCGATTCCATGGCGATTATTTAATGAACAGAAAAAAGCGACCGCAAGGCGGTCGCTTTTTTAGTTTTCGAGCAATTATTTAAAAAACAGCTTGGTTATCCTTGAACGTCTTTGGCGACGTTTCTGAATTTATCCTTGGGCATTTTGCAGAGCGGGCAATGAAAATCTTCGGGAAGATCTTCGAATTTGGTTCCGGGAACGATTCCTCTTTCGGGAATGCCTTTTTCTTCGTCATAGGTGTATCCACAAATCATGCAGGTATATTTCATAAGATATTATCTCCTTTAATATTGATTAGTTAAATCGTTTCTTTGATTTGTCTGTATTATACACTAATATATTCTGTTTTTCTGTAACTTAATCACATTGCTTTAATCTTTTTTTAGATTTTTATAATTTTCAAGTTCTTCAGCTGTCATGTGGTCTTCCAAGACACCGAATATTATTTTGCGGTCTCTTGCACTTGCTCTTCCGAATGCACTGAGCATGAGAGATTCTTCGGTGCTCAAAGTTTTTATCGGGGCAGGGAAGCCGCTTATTCCCATAAGGTAGTCAAGCGATACATCAAGCGCTTCTGCGATTTCGGCTGCGATATCGGCCTGGGGTTTTCTGCTGTTATTTACGTATCGTGAAAGCGTTGCCTCGGTTGCTCCTATTTTTTGAGCAAGCCAGCTTTGGGTTATTCCGCGCTGTTTCATAATTTTTTTAACTTTTCTTCCAAAATCTTTAATTTCTGCCACTTAAATTCTCCTAAAACAACTGTTATACAAAAAGTATTATAAGTTTAGCATATAAATTATACAATTGTCAAGATTTATTATACAAATGGAAAGTGTGTTGAAAAGTAATATTTTACAAATTATACTTGAAAAGATTCCGCTCTTAAGTTATACTTATATAGTTATATTATTATATTATTGCCCTGTAAAAGAGGAGATTTAATGTTTACTGTTTTAAAAACTGAAGGAAGAGCCCGCAGAGCAGAGTTCGAAACTGTTCACGGAACTGTTCAAACTCCGGCGTTCATGAACGTTGCGACCTGCGGTGCAATCAAAGGCGGCGTTGCCGCAGAAGACCTTAAAGAGCTTCATTGTCAGGTTGCTCTTTGCAACACCTATCATCTTTCTCTCCGTCCCGGAGATCTGGTAGTAAAAGAACTTGGAGGTCTTCATAAATTTATGAACTGGGACAGACCTATTCTTACTGATAGCGGCGGTTTCCAGGTTTTCAGCCTTTCAAAACTTCGTAAAATCAAAGAAGAAGGCGTATATTTCAGAAGCCACCTTGATGGTCATAGAATTTTTATGGGTCCGGAAGAATCCATGCAGATTCAGTCTCATCTTGGAAGCACAATTGCTATGGCTTTTGATGAATGTGTAGAAAACCCTGCGCCCAAATCATATGCTGCACAATCTTGCGCAAGAACTGTAAGATGGCTTCATCGCTGCAAAGCTGAAATGGAAAGACTTAACTCTCTTCCCGATACCATCAACCCTCATCAGATGCTTTTCGGAATCAACCAGGGATGTACCTTTGAGGATCTTCGCGTTGAGCATATGAAAGAAATTGCGAAACTTGATCTTGATGGTTATGCAATCGGAGGTCTGGCTGTTGGCGAGCCCACAAATGAAATGTATCGTATTATCGATGCAGTTGAACCGCATATGCCCAAAGATAAACCTCGTTATCTTATGGGAGTAGGTACACCTGTAAACATTCTTGAAGCTGTTCATCGTGGAGTTGATCTTTTTGACTGTGTTATGCCGAGCCGTAATGCTCGTCACGGTACACTTTTTACATGGCAGGGTATAAGAAACCTTAACAATGAAAAATATATTTATGATCAGGGACCTGTTGATCCTGAATGTAACTGTCCTACCTGCCGTCTTCACAGCAGAGCTTACGTAAGACATCTTCTTCGCGCAAACGAACTTCTTGCACACAGACTTACTGTTCAGCACAATCTTTATTTTTATAACACTCTTATGGAAAGAATCCGTGAAGCGCTTGATAACGGAACTTTTGAGGAGTTTTATCAGAAATACCGCGATATTCTTGGAAAAAGAATATAAATTTTTATTATTGTTTATAATTATTTTATTATAATTTTCGGAGGTATAAAATGACCAATATGCATTATCTTCTTACCGCAGCAGGTTCTGCAACAGAAGGCGGCACTGTTATGGATTCCATCATCAGTTTTGCTCCTATCGTAGTTGTTCTTATCGTTTTCTATTTCATGCTTATCCGTCCTCAGCAGAAAAAAGATAAGGAAGACAGAGCAATGAGAGAAAATCTCGAAATCGGCGATGAAATCATTACCGCAGGCGGCATTGTCGGACTTGTTGTTTCTATTAAAGAGGACACTGTTGTTATTGAAACCGGAAGCGACAGAAGCAAAATCAGAATTGCAAAATGGGCTGTTGCTCAGAACGTAACTGCTAAAGAAAAAGCAGGAAAATAATTTTTAAAAAAGAATAAAAAAGCTCCGTTCGAAATATCCTTTTATTGGATAAATCCGAAAGGAGCTTTTTTTATGCTGAAGAAAAATGTTGAAAAAATAGTGCTATCTTCTGCAATAGGAGCAGGAACGGGACTTGTTTTAACTTCGATATTGATTTTTATTATTGCTGCAATTTTGACAATCGGTGATATTCCGGCGGTACTTATTTCACCTGTAACAGTTTTTTTCCTCGCATTAGGAGGTTTCGGTGGAGGTTTTATTTCTGCAAAACTTTCAGGAGAAAAAGGAATGCTTTGCGGGGCGTTTTCGGGGATAATATTTTTTATAATCGTCTGGCTTTTTGGAACGTTTTTTGAAAAATCCGGATTTGGGATATCCGCAGTTATAAAAGCCAGTATGATTATTATTTCAGC
Organism: Oscillospiraceae bacterium; assembly: GCA_045638185.1. GTDB lineage: Bacteria > Bacillota > Clostridia > Oscillospirales > Ruminococcaceae > UMGS1668. The sequence goes on from JAZUAX010000003.1 coordinate 6,066, forward strand.
TTCGCTGGGAGGAATTATCGGTGTTAATAATATTAAAAGAAAATAGTTGAAAATTATTAAAATGTGTGCTAAAATAATTAAGAACTAATCTTGTTGACATATCAACTTTCAGGAGGATAATATAATGGAACACATCAAAACTGTAAACAACGCTAACCTTAAAGAATCTTGCGCAAAAGGTGGCTGCGGCGAATGCCAGGCTTCCTGCCAGTCTGCATGCAAAACTTCCTGCACTGTTGCAAACCAGGAATGTGAAAACGAATCCCGCAAAGGCAACAAATAATTTTTGATTTTTGAAAATTGCAGGCGTACCAATAATTGGGTGCGCGTGCCGTTTTTTTGGAGATTTTTAAATGGTACATACTTTTTTTCTTAATGGTTATTATATCGCTCTTGACGTAAACTCCGGGGCTGTTCATGTTCTTGATAAGCTTTGTTTTGATCTTCTCAACAAGTTTGAAGACAAGCTTCCCGAAGAGTTTCCGGAAGAAATTCTTGTTGAACTTTCCGCGGAATATGACAAAGAAGAACTTATCGAAGTTTATTCTGAGCTTCTTGAACTTCAGAAAGCCGGACAGCTTTTCAGCGAGGACGATTATGAACGTTTTACCGATATGATGAAAGGCGCACCGATCAAATCCATGTGCCTTCATATTTCCCATGACTGCAACCTTCGCTGCAAATATTGTTTTGCTTCTACGGGAGATTTTGGTAAGGGCAGAAAACTTATGCCTGTTGAAACTGGTAAAAAAGCAATTGATTTTCTTCTTTCCCATTCCGGAAACCGCCATAATCTTGAATTGGATTTCTTCGGCGGCGAGCCTCTTATGAACTGGGATGCAGTTAAAGAAATCGTTGATTATGCAAGAAGCAAAGAAGAGGAATATAATAAAAAATTCCGTTTTACTGTTACGACCAACGGCGTTCTTCTTGATGATAACAGCATCGATTATATTAACAAAGAGATGAAAAATGTTGTTCTTTCCCTTGACGGAAGAAAGTGCGTAAATGATAATATGCGCCTTACAATAAACGGAAAAGGCAGCTATGATATTTTCGTTCCCAAGTTCCAAAAACTTGTCGAAAAGCGTCTTGAAGGTGAAAACAAAGAATATTACGCACGCGGAACTTTTACAAAAAACAATCTCGATTTTGCAGAAGACGTTTACCATATCGCAGATGATCTTGGTTTTGACCAGCTCAGTGTTGAGCCGGTAATTGCTGATCCCAGCGAACCTTATGCCATTACCGAAGAAGATCTTCCGACAATTTTTGCTGAATATGAAAAACTTGCTGTTGAAATGATTCGCAGAAAAAAAGAGGGAAGATGCTTCAATTTTTTCCACTTCATGATAGATCTCGATCAGGGTCCATGTGCAATAAAACGTCTTCGCGGATGCGGTTGCGGAAATGAATATGTTTCTGTAACTCCGGACGGTGATATTTATCCCTGCCATCAGTTCGTAGGAAATGATGAATGGAAAATGGGTAATCTTGACGACGAAACTCTTGATATCGAAATGAAAGATAAATTCGCCTGCTCCAATATTTATACTAAAGATGGATGTAAAGATTGCTGGTGCAAATTTTATTGTTCCGGCGGCTGCAACGCAAACAATTACAGCTTTAACAAAGATATTAATAAACCGGTTAAACTTTCCTGCGAAATGGAAAGAAAACGCGTTGAATGTGCAATTATGATAAAAGTTGCAATGGCGGATAAATAAATTTATAAAAATTAAAAGCTCCGGAATATCCGGAGCTTTTTTTAATATAATGAAAGGGGAGACCGAAAGGGGAGAGATAATTAAAATGGACAAGAAAAATATATATGAAATAATTTATAAAAACAGATTTCTTATTTTGACATGCAGCATGCTCATTTTAGGAACAATATTTGGAACGAGCATGCTCAAAGTTATGCCAGATGAATTCAGCAGAAATCTTTTTGAAATTGTTTCTAAAACTTCAACAGATTTTATGAATATTTTTATAAACAAATTTATTTTTTCGTTTTTTATTCTGAGTGGATTGTTTTTTTCCGGAACCGGGATTTTCGGAAGTTTTACAGTTCCTTTTTTGATTTTAATTAACGGTTTATTGTTTGGTATGGAAAATGCTTTGAATTATAATTTTTCAGGAATGGATTACATATTTAATTCACTTATAAATTTTTCCACTTCGGCTTTATTTATAAATTTTCTGCTTATTATAATGTCGGAAAATTCAATTTTTTCTTCGAAACAGATTTCAAAAGCAGTTTTTGAAAATAGTAACGAAAAAACGCATTATAATGCCAAAAAAATAACTGTAAAGTTTATTACTTTTACAGTTATTTTTACGATAATTTCGTTGATTTCAGCTTGTTTTTATAAGTTTATTCAGCCGATTCTTTAACTTTTTTCTTTTGCTGCTTAACATTTTTAAGCGGTGAACGATTGGATGCATCTTCGATTTGTTTGTTGCTTACGTGAGTATAGATTTCGGTTGTAGAAAGACTTTCGTGTCCTAAAAGTTCTTTCAAAACACGTATATCGACACCGGCATCCTGATAAAGCAAAGTTGCGGCAGTGTGGCGAAGTTTATGGGGAGAAATTCCCATTCCGTCAAGGCCGGCTTCTTTTAAACAATGTTCCACAATTTGTTCCACGCCTCTGGTGCTCAATCTTTTTCCAAATCTGTTTAAAAATAATGCATTTTTGTCAATTCTTTTTATAATTTCGCCGGAATTCAGTACTCGGATATAGTTTTCGATTGCGTCAAGACAGGATTTATTTAAATAAACGATTCGTTCTTTGTTACCTTTACCAAGCAATTTAAGCTGATTTTCTCGAATATCATGTAAATTTATACCACAAAGTTCAGAAACACGCATTCCGCAGTTTAAAAATAATGTAATTATGCAAAAATCGCGTTCAGTAAAATTTGTTTCTACATGAGTAAGAAGTTCCAAAGCTTGTTCGAGCGTAAGATATTTAGGAAGCGATTTTTTCAATTTGGGAGTTTCCAGATTGAGCATCGGGTTTTCAGAAAGTTTTCCGCTGGATACCGTAAGATATTTATAAAAGGATCTTATTGCAGAAACTTTGCGTGAACGGGCTTTTGCTTCATTATCATGATTACGTTGGAATTCAGAAAGAAATCTCATGGCATCAGTTCTGGTGGCATTTTTTATCAGATCAAAACTTGCATCATGAATTTTGATTTCTTTATAATCGACATCGTCAGAAACGATACCATTATCAATCATCAAAAATCTTATGAAAGATCTTAAATCAATATAATAACCGTCAACGGTACGCGGAGAACGACCTTTAATGGTTTCCATATAAAAAAGGAAATCTTGGAGAAAATCAGGGCAATCGTTTAGATTATCTTTATTCATTATAAAAATCCCCTTTCTTTCTCCCCTTAACTTCGCTAAATTTCTATTTAGCGAAGTTGTTACTATAGAAATTATAGCATAGAAACCTCTCTCCCGTCAAGCGTTTATATTAAAAAAAGCCTGATAAATCAGGCTTTTTTACAAAAGATTTTTATTCTTCACAAAGCGGTAAAATTCCGCCGATATCACGCAAAGTTCTTCCTCCGAGATTTTCTGCATAAATATTTCTGTTACGCAGAAAATCTTTGATATTATCATAGTCTTTTATAGATTTAAGATTTCCGGAAGTTCCGAGAATTTTTTCTTCAACCATTCCCCCGCAGCCTCCGATAAATCCTGTGTCATAACCTTTAAGATAAATTCCGCCTTCCTTAATTTTCAGAACTTCAATTTCCTTTTGCTGTAAGATTTTGGCAATTCCGGGATCAGCGGTTATGACAGCGTCTTTACAAACAGCAAGAACCGAACACTTGGCATAGCCTTGTTTTACACCGATTATGTTATAATTGTTTTCTTCTGCAAATTCAAGGAGTTTTTTATCTATGATATCAGGATTTACTATTATGTTTTTTCCAATAATTTCAGCATTTATAAGACAATCATCCGGATAGCTGAAATCAAGTTCGTTTTCGGTGTTTTGAATATCAAAACCGAGCAAATTAAGCATATCAGTACTGTTTTTTGAGCATCCTGAAGTGAGCACGGAATTTCCGCCTAAATGTAATATCTGCAAATCTGCGTGAGAAGCTATTCCGGTCGGAAGATTTTCGTTAGGTTCAACAGGAACAACAGCGATTTTTGCGGATTGTAATGCGGAAATAACATCTTCCGCTTCAGAAGAAACAGCTGCAGCGGTTATATTTCCTGATGGAAAATTTGGATTTTTAACAAAATTCATATCTTATTTATCCTCTTTTTTACGAATTGCTGAAAAAGCTTCGTCAACACTTGCAACTCCACTAAGCTTGATTTTAAAATCTTCTTTACGAAGCTTTTTTAAACATTGTGCAGGAAGAATAACCTCGGTAAAACCAAGTTTTTTCGCTTCTTTTATTCGTTTTTCGGTATTGGAAACACTTCTGAGTTCACCGCCAAGGCCTATTTCTCCGAAAGCAACAATACTGCTGTCAACGACTGTATCGGTAAGGCTTGAAATAAGCGCAATTGCAACGGAAAGGTCTGCTGCAGGCTCGTCCAGTTTAAGTCCGCCGATAACGTTTATATATGTATCCATGCTTCCAAAATAGTAACCTGCTCTTTTTTCTAGAACAGCTATAAGCAAAGCCGTTCTGTTAAGATCAAATCCTGTGGAAGTTCTTCTTGGAACACCAAAACCGGTTTTGGAAACAAGTGCCTGAACTTCAGCAAAAATTGGTCTGGATCCTTCTATAATACAGCTTACGCAGGTTCCTGAAACGTTTGTAGGTCTTTCGGAAAGAAGCGCTGCAGAGGGGTTTTCAACTTCCCTGAGTCCGTTTTCATTCATTTCGAAAATTCCGATTTCATTGGTTGAACCAAAACGGTTTTTTATGGAACGGAGAATGCGGTAGCTCATTGTACGTTCCCCTTCAAAATGAAGAACGGTGTCAACAATATGTTCCATAACTTTAGGACCGGCTATAGCACCATCTTTATTGACGTGTCCGACAATTATTACCGGAATTTCCGCTTTTTTAGCAACTTTTGTGAGAATTGAAGTACATTCTTTAACTTGAGTAACGCTTCCCGCCGAAGATGCAATTCCTGAAAAACTTAATGTCTGAATTGAGTCGACCATTACCAGATCTGGTTTTTCGGAAGTTATAGCGTTTACAATCTGACCAATATCGGTATAAGGCGCAATAAAAAGATTTTTGCTTTCAACGCCGATTCTTTTTGCACGGAGCTTAAGCTGTGATTTGCTTTCTTCACCTGAAATATAAAGAATCTTAATTTTTTCGGAAAGTTTTCCGCAAATTTGCAAAAGCATTGTGGATTTTCCAATTCCGGGGTCACCGCCAAGCAAAGTTACGGATCCTTTTACAATTCCTCCGCCGAGCACTCTATCAAGTTCATCAATGCCGGTAACATAACGGAATTCTTCACCAACATCTACATCAGCAATGCTGGATATTGTTTCGGCTTCAATCTCACCGATTGTGAGGCCTGCAGTTTTCTGTTTAGAAGTACCCTCTTCCGCACGAACATCTTCAATAAATGTATTCCATTCGCCGCATTCAGGACATTTTCCCATCCATTTTGCAGTTTCATATCCACATTCGGAGCATACAAAAATCTTTTTGAGTTTTTCCATTATTTTAAACTTCCCTTTCGGTAAGATGTTTTACTGTTGATATTGAAATGGCAAAAGCCATTTTGTTCTGGTATTCGTTGTCGCTTAACAAAGCTACTTCTTTAGCGTTTGAAATAAAGCCGCATTCGACAAGAATTACCGGTTTTTTGGTATGATAAAGAATATAAATATCTTTTGTTGCTTGTTTTATAACACGGTTGTTTTCAGGCTGCAGTAAGGAAGAAATTCCGTTTTGAACAGATTCTGCAATTAGCTTGCTTTCGGGATTATTTCCTCCATAAAAAATCTGAGCACCTTTGGCCTCGCCTCCGAAAATATTCTGATGAATTGAAACAGAACATAAACAAGAAGATTTTTCAATTTGTTCAAGACGGTTTTTAATATCTGAAACCTTTTTTTCTCGCTGTGTTTTAAGACCTTCATCACAGGTCATTTTATCGTTTTCTCTGGTAAATTCAACATTATATCCTAAAAATTCAAAAAATGCGGCTGATTTAAGAGTAATTGAAAGATTTATATCCTTTTCTATAATTCCTCCGACTCCAACTGCTCCTCCATCTTCGCCGCCGTGTCCGGCATCAAGAATGATGGTATTATTTTCTGTAATTTTTGAAGAGGAGACGGCTGTAATTTCATTTCCGGGGTAAAAGAGAAAAGGCGCGGCCACAATAAAAAAAGCAGAAAACGTTATTAAAAAAGCTTTCATAATAATATATTTCAAATAAAAGCACTCCCCTTTCGTTTTTAATGATACGCGAAAAGGTTCTGCTCTATACCAAATATTTTAGCACAAAAACATTTGTTTGTATATCCAAAAATTATTATTTAAATTTGTATAATAATAATTAAAATATTTTTAAATTTAGCATTGACTTTCACATACTAAAGTGTTAAAATAAAAAAGCTGAGATGTTTCAGCGTATTAAAGTGTGAAGGGGTGCTTCTTCTATGAACAGCCGTCTTAAAGACGAAAACCTTGATGAACTTTTTGATGCAATTCTTACTCTTGAAAATAAAGAAGAATGTTACAGCTTTTTCCGTGATCTTTGCACTGTTCCGGAGCTTAAAACTCTTTCCCAACGTTTCCATGTTGCAAAAATGCTTGTAGATAAAAGGGTTTATAGCGATATCGTTGAAGAAACCGGTGCTTCCACCGCAACAATCAGCCGCGTAAATCGTTCTCTTTCCGAAGATTACGATTCCTGCGGAGGATATATTCTTGTTTTCAATCGTCTTGAGGGCAAAAAATGAGCGATTACGGCGATTTTGCAAGATTTTACGATAAGTTTACTTCCAATGTTGATTATCCTGCCAGAGCAAGATATTTCGATACGGTAATACAGAAGTATAATCCGGATGCTCAAATTTTGCTGGATCTTGCCTGCGGAACAGGTTCTTTAAGTTTTGAACTGGAACAGTTCGGATATGATATTGTTGCGGTTGATAATTCCTACGAAATGCTTTCCGTAGGAATGGATAAAAAAGCAGAACTTGAAAGTAACGTTCTTTTCCTTTGCCAGGAAATGAGCGAACTTGACATGTTCGGAACTATTGATGCTACTGTTTGCGCTCTTGATAGCATCAACCACGTTATTGATGAAGAAGAAGTTAAAGATATCTTTAAAAAAGTTTCTCTTTTTTCCAACCGTGGTGCAGTTTTTGTTTTTGATGTAAACACGGTTTATAAACATCAGGAAGTCCTTGCAAACAACTGTTTTGTTTATGAAAACAACAATACTTTCTGTGCATGGCAAAACAGCCTTGATAAAGACGGAGTGACTGTCGATATTTCTCTCGATTTCTTTGATAAAACCGAAAACGACGGACTTTATTGCCGCTACAGCAGTGATTTTTCTGAGAGAGCCTATGAAATCGATGATTTAAAAAAATGGCTTGTTGATGTCGGATTTGAAGTAAAAGCTGTATTCGATGAGGACAGTTTCCTTCCCCTTCGAAAAGACAGCCAGAGAGCAGTTATTGCTGCAATAAAAAAATAATGAAATTTTTTTGAAAAAATTTCAAAAAAAGGTTGACTTTTTTAAAACGATAGTATATAATAAAAAAGTCGTCTGGGGGCATAGCTCAGCTGGTTAGAGCACCTGCCTTACAAGCAGGGGGTCATAGGTTCGAGTCCTATTGTCCCCACCAGAAAAAACCGCAACGAAAGTTGCGGTTTTTTTTTATCTTAAAATCCACTTCCATGCCGTTTTTTCTGTTTTTCAGCAAAAACGGCTCTTTTTATTATATCGGTTTTATAGTATAATGTTTGCGGGTGATTTTATGAAACATATTGTAAACACTGTAAGCGAAAATCTTTGGCTCGAACAGTATAAAGATAAAGCCGACATGAATAAATTTATTTCCGATTGTCTTTGCGATGGCTGCGAAGTTATCCGTGGCGGCGAAGATACCACAGGAATATATGATAAAGATAACGTAATCGGCGTTCATCTTTTCTTTTATCCTGCATGGCTGGATTTCTGGAACAACGATATCGAAAAACTTAAACTGCATTTTGGAACACAGGAAATCTGGGAAGGATATTACAGAGCAAAAAACCGCGAAGAATTCCTTCTGCCCTACCGTGCGGATATGGAATATGCGGAAGCAATGGGTGCGGAATATGTTGTTTTTCATGTAAACGACGTTTCCAACGAAGAAGTTATTACCTATAAATGGGAACATTCCGACGAAGAAGTTATCAGAGCCGTTGCAGAGATCGTCAACGAGCTTACAAAGGGCAAAAACTATCATTTTAAACTCCTGTTTGAAAATCTCTTCACCCCCGGTATGATGCTTTTAAAGCCTGCAGAAACGGCTCTTATGCTTGATCTTACCGATTATGAAAACAAAGGTATTCTTATGGATACGGGCCATTTAATGTGCGCTCCGCAGAATATTACCGATGAGGAACAAGGAATTAATTTTGTTCTCGAAACAGTAAGAAACCACGGAGAACTTGCCAAAGAATTCAAAGCTCTTCATCTCCATAAATCTACCACAGGAGAATATATTCAAAAACATAAATCATTGGATATAACACCCAAAGAAGAATTTTATGAGCGCTGGAGTCAGGGCTATGATATTATTCTGAATATAGATATGCACCAGCCTTTTGAAAATCCGAGAGTTCAGGAAATTCTCGAACTTGTCGAACCGGAATATGTTACCCACGAAATTTCCGCAAAGAACCGCGAAGAAAAACTTGAAAAAGTTCTTTGCCAAATGAAGGCGCTTGGAAGAATATAAACAAAAAATCCGAAAAGGACTTCCCTTTTCGGATTTTTTGTTTATCCAAGTGCAATCTTTTCATAGGAAACCGGTTTTAAGTCATCGTCAAAGATGATTTTATAGCCTTCACAGGGCTTTGGCTGCCACGCATAAAAATGTTCGGCAGTTTCATCGCCCGGGAACCATGTAAGCATTAAACCGGCAATAACGCCTCCGTGGCAAACGATTATGCAATCGGTTCCAATATAATCTTCCATAGCCTCAAGTGAACGGTTAAGCATAATTTCGCCGCTTTCACCGTTCGGACAAATGTTACGCCAGTTGTCTCCGGTAATCCATGCCTGATAGTCTTCCCTGTCCTTAAGATCTTCGTAGCTGAGCATTTCAAAATCTCCGAAACTGAACTCTCTCATTCTTGGGTCAATTTCATGGGGAACTTCAGTTCCGTACATTTCAAAACGGGTCTGCTCGGTGCGGCAAAGATCAGTTGTGATTATTTTAAAACCTTTAGTCTCCGGGTATAATCCTGCTTCTCGACGTTCACGGATAGCTTCGATTCCCTCTTCAATAAGAGGAATATCGGTGCTTCCGTAATATAAACGTCGTTTGTTGCCCTCGGTAATTCCGTGGCGAAAAAGATAGATAGTGCTCATGTTATTTTAACCTCTGGGAAAGTCCGCAAAAAATTCTGGTTACATGTTCTGCTTCTTTTGAAAGTTTTATAAGAAGTCTTCCGTTGGCTTCACGCCAGGCTCTTTCGGTTTTGTTTATCGGAACAACTCCGCATGAAATATCATCGGAAATGATGATTTTATCGTCAATATCTTTTGCGTGCTCAAAGAAATAATCCGCAGGCTCAAAACCGTGCTCAACACACCAGAAGCTGAAACGTTCAATATGCGTTATGCATTTTTTATCAAGTTCCGGAGCGGAATCTTTGTCACATACATAGATTTCTTCATCGGAAATATTGAAATTTTCTTTTGCAAAAGCGGTTTTTCCTTGAAAAGCACCGCCGATTATAAGTTCCATATAATTCTCCTTAAAAAACAGTCAAAGCAACAATTCCGAAAAGTTCAGCGAGAGTATGACCGAATCCGGTAACGTCGCCGGAAAAACCGTCAAGATTTTTAAAAGCATAAGCTGTGCAGATAACATATCCTACTGCAGTTGCAAAACAGGAAACGAGCCCTTCATTTCCGCAAATTAAATAAGCAAGAGCAACAGAAACAACAAGAATTGTGGAAATAGCGGTTATATTTCCTTTGCTTATTCCTTTTTGAAAGTTTCCGGCATATTCGCTGTGACCCATGGGACGAAGAGTTGAAACTCCGATTGCGCTGCAAGCTCTGGAAACCATGCAAATGAAAACAAGAGCGAATATATTGGTATTTTCGTCAGCAGAAGCAAAAGAAGCAAAACTGAACATAAAAAGGGTTGCGAGAGCAATTACAGCAAAAGATCCAACATGAGAATCTTTAAGTATCTCGCGCTTTTTCTCAAGAGGACGTCTTGAAAAAATTGCGTCGCAGCAATCCATATATCCGTCAAGATGGATTCCACCGGAAAGAAGATACGGCAAAAGAGCAAGAACTGCTGCCGAGAACATCTGAGGACAGTTTGTTTTATCAAGCAAAAAAGCCGCCAGCGCCCAAATTCCGCCTATTACGGTTCCCACAAACGGAAAAACCACAAGCATCAAAGAACGTACAGAATCTTCCCAAACATGGGAAAAGGGTGTCGGAATTGCGCAGAACATGCTGAAACTCATGCAAAACGCTTTAAGAAGTTTTTTCAAACAAGTTCAGCTCCTTTATAAAAAATAATCTGGTTACAGGAAAATTCTGCAACAACATCGCATTTTTCAGCAACGATACGGTCAACTTTCGCAAGACCTTCCCTGTAAGAGTCGGTCCATTCATCATAAAAAGCCGCATCACAGAAAATATTATCAGAAACAAAAACAACGTTTTCCACAGAATTTGCAAAATCGATAAGTTCTTTTGCAACTTTTTCTGCAGCAGGTTTATTGATTTCACCGCTCATGCCGCCAAACATTTCGTTGGATAATAATGCGGTTACGCTATCGACAAGGTAAGTCCCTTTACAGTCAAATTCTTCGCGATGCAATGCGATATCTCTGCCCCATTCTGCAGTTTTAAAGCCCCAACCCGCTCTTTCTTTTCTGTGGCGCAAAACTCTTGCGTCGTCCTCATCATCTCTGGGTTCCATTGTTGCAAGATACCAAAGATGTTCTTCGTAAGAAAGTTTTTTCGCGATTTCCTGGGCAAACATGGATTTTCCGTTTTTGGCTCCGCCGGATATATAAATCTTCATCTTTCCACCGTAAAATCATCGGCTTCGCGAATTTCGTCAAGATAGCTGTCGTCAATACTTGCTTCATCAAAAGTTGCCATTTCATTCATAATTGCATAAGCAGCATCAAGAACTCGGAACATAATCGGGCAACCGCTTCCCTCTCCGAGACGCATTTTCATAAGAAGAGGAGCCTCAAGACCCAGTTCATTCATTGCAAGAACATAACCGGGTTCAAAGGAAGCATGGGATGCTATGAGATAATCTTTTACGTTGGGACAAAGTCTTGCGGCGCAAAGAGCAGCAACAATGGAAATAAATCCATCGATAACAACGGGGATTCGATGTTCAGCAGCACCGAGGAAAACACCGCACATTGCAGCAATATCTAGCCCACCAACTTTGGAAATAACATCAATGGGGTCATTTATATCGGGCTTGTGTTTTTCAATTGCACCGTCAATAACTTCAATTTTATGGATATATGCTTCATCAAGAAGTCCGCCGCCTTTTCCTGCGGTGATTTTTGCAGGAGTTCCTGTGAAAGCGGAGAGAATTGCGGAAGAGGTCGTGGTATTACCTATTCCCATTTCGCCAACGCCGATTGCATCAATGCCATCCTCAGCGCATTTATCGGCCATTTCAAGACCAACGCATATCGCTCTTTCTGCTTCTTCTTTGGTCATTGCGGGTTCAAGATAAAGATTTTTTGTGCCGTAAGCGATTTTTCTGTTGATTACTGCCGGGCAGTTGTAATCGGTCATAACTCCGACATCAACAACAACGATTTCGTCGCCGAAATGTTTTGCAAGAGAGGAAGCACCAGTCATTCCCCTGGTAAGGTTTATAGTCTGAGCAAGAGTTACGGATTGCGGAGTGCAGGAAACTCCTTCGTCACAAACACCGTTATCGGCGCAAAGAACGATAATACGGCATTTTTCAGCTTTGTTATGTATTTTTCCGGTCATTCCTGCCACACGGATAGATAATTCTTCAAGAACACCAAGACTTCCCGGAGGTTTTGCAAGCTGTGCCTGGCGCTCCTTTGCGGCAGTCATAACTTCTTTGTCTGCGGGTTTAACGGAAGATATGGCTTTTTCGATTCTTTCGTTCAAAAAATCACTTCCTTTTCATAAATACTTTTATATTTTAACATATTTTTATATAAATTTCCATAGTTAAGTAAGAATAGCAAAAAAAGAAGCGTGCTCAAATGAGCACGCTTAAATATTTATCAACGGTTGTGTCATATTCAACTTCGTGTTCTTTTGCATCGTTAAGAACAAGTTCATCGGCTTTTTTTAGTAAATCAATATATTCAAAGAATTTTTCATCCATCGGGATTTTAATGCTTTCATATGCTTTTCCGAAAACAAAAGGATTATTCATATTATAGGAAAAACTTAAATCTCCATTGGGGCGAACACAAACTGAATGCCAGCATAAAGAATAAAGCTGATTATCTTTATATTCGTTTATCATGTTTTCGATCTGTTCGTGGCAATAAATGTTATCATCTCCCACACAGAAAGGATATTTTTCGCAAAGTTCATTAAGTTTTTTATGAAACGATTCAAAACGTTCACAAGGAACGATAAGTTCTTTGTTTTCTTCTTTTTCTTCATCAGATTTACAGCCAAGACTTGCAATTGGTGTTATTTTTACAGAACAATTCTGAAAATCAGAAAAAAGTTTAAGAATATCTTCTACATCATCTATATAATTATTTGCCAAAGTTACTTGAACAAAAGTGGATATATCTTTTTCGTCAAAAAATTTTACAGCATTAAGAGCAGATTCAAAACTGTCTTTTTCAGAGATTGCTTTATGCTTTTCGGAATCTGCTCCGAGAATACTTGTAAAATATAGCTCTAGGCAGCGATATGATGCAAGTTTTTCAAGACGTTCCTTATTCATTCCAAGACTGTTTGAAGCAAAAGTAAAACGAAGATTAAGAATTTCAAGACAGTCAAGAAGTTCAAACATATCGCTTCGCATAAGCGGTTCTCCGCCGGTAAAAATTACATATCTTCCACCCTGCGCTTTAAATTCGGCAAAAATATGCTTAATTTGCTCCGTTGACATTTCTGCACATTTTTTATTTATTCCGCCGTCAAGATAGCAATGTCTGCAATGCTGGTTGCATGCGTGTGTAACTTCGATATAAAGACTGTTGAGTTTATAATATTCCATTTTTCTCCTTTATGGAAATGGCTCCGCAAAAATACGGAGCCATTAAAAAATTATTCAATGATAAGTTTTTTGAAGATTTTTTTGCCTTTTTTAAGGATTACTTCGCCTTCATCGAATGCGCTTCTTTCAATAGTTGCGAAAACGTCGGAAACTTTTTCGTCATTTACGGTAATGCCGCCCTGTTCAATGAGGCGTTTACCTTCGCCTTTGGATTTTGCGATTTCGGCTTTAATAAGAGCATCGGTTACAGCAAGTTTGCCGTCAACGAATTCTGCTTCAGAGAAAGAAACGGTAGGCATATTTTCGCTGGAACCTTTACCTGCGAAAATTGCTCTTGCAGCTTCGAGAGCTTTATCGGCTTCTGCTTCGCCGTGAACAATTTTGGTTACCTCATAAGCAAGACGTTCTTTGCATGCGTTAATGTTTGCACCTTCAAAAGTTTTTTCCATCTCTTCAATTTCTTCAACAGGAATGAAAGTAAGGAATTTGAGGCATTTGATAACATCATCATCGCCGACGTTTCTCCAATACTGGAAGAAATCATAAGGAGTGGTTTTAACGGGGTTAAGCCAAACAGCGCCGCCTTCGGTTTTGCCCATCTTCTTGCCTTCTTTGGTGGTAAGAAGCTGGAAGGTCATGCCCTGAACTTCTTTCTGTTCAAGACGGCGAACAAGTTCGATACCGCCGATGATGTTGGACCACTGGTCATCGCCGCCAAGTTCCATGGTGCAGTTATAATCACGGAAGAGTTTAAGGAAGTCGTAGCTCTGCATGATCATGTAGTTGAATTCAAGGAAAGTAAGTCCGCGTTCAAAACGGCTCTTAACGCATTCAGCGGTGAGCATTTTGTTAACGGAGAAATGTGCGCCAACGTCGCGGAGAAGTTCGATATATCCGAGTTTGAGAAGCCAGTCGCCGTTTCTTGCAACGATGCATTTGGAAACATCAACGATCTGGTTCATCTGTTCGAGGAAGCGGTCTGCGTTGTAGTTGATCTCATCAACGGTGAGCATTTTTCTCATATCGGTTTTGCCGGTGGGGTCGCCGACCATGGTGGTGCCGGTTCCGAGAAGAAGAATCGGGGTGTGTCCTGCTTTGATCATTCTGTTGATGACCATGAGCTGAAGGAAGTGACCTACGTGAAGGCTGTCAGCGGTTGCATCAAAGCCAATGTAGAATACAACTTTTTCGTTTTCAAGTTTTCTTTTGATTTCTTCGGGGTGAGTCATCTGGGCAATAAGGCCGCGACGCTCGAGATCTTCATAAATAGTCATTTTCGGGTTCCTCCGTTTTATAATAAACTTAATTTTTTGCAAAAATAAAACCCTCTGTCGGCAAAACCGACAGAGGGCGAATTAGCGCGGTACCACCTCTGGTTCGTCAGCGAAGCTGACCTTTAAAACGCTGTAACCGGCGCACCGGATAAAACCTACTGTTGTTTCGGAATTATGGCTCTGGAATGTATTCGCTTTTGTTCTGCCTGCTTTCTTACACCGACCGAAAGCTCTCTATGCCGCTTGGAACAAAGCTACTTTTTTCCTTCTTAGCTTTTTGCAATATGTTTGGATTATACCGCATAAAAACGGCTTTGTCAACATTATTTTGAAAGCTCCAAAAGTTCTTCGGCGCTCTTTTTAAGTGCATCGGTAAGACTTCCGCCCATGATTCTTGCAAGCTCATTTATCCTGCCCTCTTTTTCAAGACTTTCAACGGAAGTAAAAGTTTTTCCGCCTTCAGTGCTTTTGGAAATGAGCATGTGGTTATCAGCATATGCTGCAACCTGAGCAAGGTGAGTTACACAGATTATCTGGCGGCCTTCAGAAACCTGTTTGAGTTTCTGACCGACTTTCTGAGCTGCGGATCCGGAAATTCCGGTGTCGACCTCGTCAAAAATAAGTGTATCTACGTTATCTTTATCAGCAAGAACATTCTTTATGCTGAGCATAATTCTTGAAAGTTCACCGCCGGAAGCGATTTTTGTAAGAGGTTTAAGAGGTTCACCTGCATTGGTTGCAATATAAAATTCAAGGTTATCTTTTCCGGAATCGGTGAATTCGATTTCATCAAAATGAACACTGAAACGGACATTGGGCATATTGAGATAGGAAAGTTCGCCGGAAACTGCTTTTTCAAAAGCCTCAGCGGCTTTGTGACGTTTTTTTGTAAGAATATCGGCAAGTTTTGCGGTTTCTGTAAAAAGTTGTTTCTGCTCTTTATAGAGCTTTTCAAGACGTTCTTCGGAAAACTCGATATTTTCAAGTTCGGAAACAGCTTTATTATAATATTTGAACATTTCCTCAACGCTTCCGCCATATTTTCTCTTAAGACGAAAAATCTGGTCAAGTCTGCGCTCGGTTCTGTTTTGTAATGCCGGGTCAAAATCGAGTTCATCCGCATTGTCTTTTACATCGTTTGCAAATTCCTCAAACTCATAATACATTTCCTTGAATTTTTCAGAAAGGCCATCATACTGAGGAAAATATTCGGTAAGTCTTGCACAGTTTTCAATTGCGGTGGAAAGTCCCTCAAGTGCACCTTCGCTTTCGCCGTTTCCATCGAGAGCAGAAACTGTTTCGGAAATGAGTTCCATGATATTTTCTGCGCTTTTGATTCTTTTACTGAGAGCCAGAAGCTCTTCTTCTTCGCCTTCTTCAATGGCAGCAGATTCAATTTCGCTTATCTGGAATTTGAGCATTTCGATTCTTGCAGTTTTATCGGAATCATCGTTTTCAATTTTTTTGATTTCTCGCTCAACAGTTCTAAGCTTTTTGTATGATTCAAAATATTCGGAAAATTCTTTTTCAGTATTACCGAAAGAATCTATATAGCCTATATGAAGTTCGGGATTTTGTAAAACGGCGCTATCGTGCTGTCCATGAACATCAATGAGCACAGAGGAAAGCTGCTTGAGCACTCCAGCGGTTGCTGGACGCATGTTTACTTTGCAAACACTTTTACCTTCTGCGGAAATTTCTCTGGAAATCATGAGTTCATCTTCGATATCGTATCCAAGTTCATTAAGAAGATTTTCCACATCTTTTGAATAATCGGTAAAAACAGCTGAAACAACCGCTTTTTCGGTTCCGGTTCTAACGAGATCACGGCTTGTTCTTCCACCGAGGACTGCATTGATAGAGTCTATTAAGATGGACTTACCTGCACCGGTTTCACCGGTAAAAACGTTGAATCCATTCTCAAAATCTATAGAAGCACTTTCGATTACAGCAACGTTTTTAATAAAAAGTTGTGAAAGCATCGGGCAGATTTCCCCCTTTCAGACAAAATTTATCAGCCGATAAGTTTTTTAACAGTTTCTACAAGCGCAATAGCCATTTTTTCATCGCGCATAAGTACAAAAATAGTATCATCGCCGGCAAGAGTTCCCACAACACCTTCATGGTTCATTGCATCAAGGACTGCGCAGGCAGCATTTGCCATGCCGGTATAACATTTAATAACGATTATGTTGTTTGCGTAATCAACACTTTTTGCAGATTGATTAAAAACAGCATATTTTGTACCAACATCAGCATTGCTGTCGGAAGCTGCAGGAGAATAACGATATTTTCCATCGCTTACCATGGTTTTTACAAGGCGAAGTTCCTTTATATCACGGGAAACGGTTGCCTGTGTTACATCAAAACCGCTTTTGCGAAGATAAACAAGGAGATCTTCCTGGGTTGCAATGTCTTTTTCGGAAATAAGTTCAAGAATTTTTGAATGACGTTTTGTTTTCATGCTTCTGTCCCCTTTTATCTTCTTTCTATAATTTTTTGATTGAGTATTTCATAAAATCCGCGACCTGACAAGTTGATAAACTTTACAGATTTTTCGGAGCATTTTACGGTAAGTTTTTCATTTTTATTAAGTGTAAATACTATTTCGCCGTCAACAACAACATCAAGCTCCTTTTCACCGCAAATAAGTGAAGAACCTACAGTTATTATTTTTTCAGGAGAAAATACAACAGAACAGGAAATAAGTGAATGCGGACAAACAGGTGTCATTATAATTGCATTCAAACCTGTATCGAGCACCGGGCCTCCGGCGGACATTGAATATGCGGTTGAACCGTCGGGAGTTGAAAGAACGATTCCATCTGCTCGGTAACGGCAAACTTCATGTCCGTTGCATTCGACAAAAAGTTCTGCTATTTTTCCGGGTACGGATTTGCTTACAAACACATCGTTTATAGCAAAAGTTCTGTTATTTCCACTTTCAATCTCGAGAACCGTTCTTTTTTCAATTGGGCATCCTTCTTTTATAAGCTTTTCAATTTCCAAAAGGCTTTCAGCTTCGATATCCGAAAGGAAACCTAATCTTCCTGCATTTATTCCGATTATAGGTTTATCATATTTAACGGCGTGTTTTGCTGCACGCAGAATTGTTCCGTCTCCGCCGATGATAAAAACTACATCAACTTCCGGAAGCATATTTTCCGGTTCAGAAAAAGCCACACCTGGAACGGAAATAAATTCTTTCGCCTTAGGAACCATAAAAGTTTCTATTTTATTTTTTAAAAGCAATTCAACAAGTTTTTCTGCGCAAGGAAAAACATTTTCCCTGGTAAGATTTGCAAAAATAAATGCTTTCGACTTACCTTTTCGCAGTTTTATTCTGTTTTCTTTTTTCAAACCGGAAAAACATCCTTTCTGTTCTCAGTCAAGTTCGCTATGAGAAGATTCCACAAGAGTTTTTATTTCTTCGGAAGATATAGAAAGTTCAGGTTCTTTTCTTGTAAGAACCATAAGATATTCAATATTTCCCTGAGGACCTTTTATGGGAGAAAATTCAAGGCCTACAATACCGAACCCTGCGTTTTTAGCAAAACCAACGGCTCTTTCAAGAACTTCCATATGAGTTGCCGGGTCGCGTACAACACCATGTTTTCCGACCTTGTCTTTTCCGGCTTCAAATTGTGGTTTAACAAGGCATACCATCATTGCTTCACCAGAAAGGAACGGAACAAGAACCGGTATTACAAGTCCGAGAGAAATAAAAGATACATCTATACTTACAAAATCAACTGTATCCGGAACCTGTTCGCTGGTGATATAACGAACGTTGGTGCGTTCAAGGTTAACAACTCGTTCGTCCTGGCGAAGTTTCCAGGCGAGTTGTCCATAACCAACATCGATGGAATATACTTTTGTTGCACCTTTCTGGAGCATACAATCAGTAAAACCGCCGGTTGAGGCACCTACGTCCATGCAGATTTTATTATCAAGCTTGAAGCCATAAAGTTCCATTGCTTTTTCAAGCTTAAGTCCGCCGCGGCTTACATATTTGAGGTTTTCCCCGCGAAACTCTATTTTATCATCGGCAGTAACCTGTTCGCCGGCTTTATCAGCTTTCTGATTATTGACATAAACCTGTCCTGCCATAATTGCCGCTTTTGCCTGCTCGCGGCTCTGAATTATTCCTCTTGCAACAAGTTCTGCGTCAAGACGCTGTTTTTCGCTCATTTCAAAGCCTCCTTAACGGCATTTATCATTGATTTACGGTCAAGACCGTGGATTTTCATTGCGTTTTCCACTTCCATATGCGGAACAAATCCGGAAACACAATGAATTTCAAATTTTCCTTCAAATCCGGATTTGGTAAGCATAGTTCCGAAATGTTCGGCAATGCTTCCGTATTCAACGGATTCTTCAAAAAAGAAAACGTTCTTATATTTTTTTGCGATTTCAATAAGCTTATGCTCAACAGGGAAAACTTTTCCTATTTTGAGTACGGAAACACCGGTTTCTTCCGCAGCAAAAGCAGCTTCAACAAAAAGTCTGCCATAAGCGACGATGAGACAATCTGAATCATTTTCAAAATAATCAAAATCGCCATATGATTTACGGAATTTTTCAGGAATTTCTCTTTCGTAATCACGGGGATATCTTACAGCCTGAACTCTTTCTTCAGAAAAAGCTTTTTCCATATCTTTTTCAAGTTCGGAATAATCCGAAGGAGAATAAATAGTAACTCCCGGAATGGTAGTAAGAATCGGAATATCAAAGGTTCCCTGATGGGTTTCACCGTCTCCACCAACAATACCGGCACGGTCTATCCCTAAAACTACATGTTTAGGTTCAATGGATGCATCATGAAGGATCTGATCATATGCACGCTGAAGAAAAGTCGAATAAACGGCAAAAACAGGTTTCATTCCTCCGGCAGCGAGTCCTGCGGCAAAAGTCATAGCGTGCTCTTCTGCAATTCCTACATCAAAGAAGCGGTTTTTATATTTTTCAGAAAACGCCTTCAAACCTGTTCCGTCGGTCATTGCAGCGGTAATAGCACAGATTTTGTCATCTTTTTCAGCAAGTTTGCAAAGAACATTTCCAAAAACGGTGGAAAAAGAATTTGTGCTTTCTTTTTTCAGTTCTCCGTTTTCCTTATGGAAAGGAGCGACTCCATGGAATTTAGAAGGATTCTTTTCAGCAGGTTCATATCCTCTGCCCTTAACAGTATTTACATGAACAAGCACAGGTTTTTTAATATTCTTTGCTCTTTTTAAAGTTCTTATGAGCATTTCAATATTATGACCTTCTGCAGGGCCGAGATATGTAAATCCAAAATGCTCAAAAGTATTGCTGGAATAGAACATATCTTTAAAAAAAGTTTTTATTTTGCGGAGAATGGAGAAAACACCTTTTCCTATTACAGGGATTTTTAAAAGAGTATGTTCAAGATTATCCTTGAATTTAAAATATCCTTCTCTGGAACGTATATTGGTAAGATATTTTGCCATTGCGCCAACGTTTTGGGAGATGCTCATTTCATTATCGTTGAGCACAACAATGAGATTTGTTTTGCTTCTTCCGGCGTTGTTCATAGCTTCATAGATCATGCCTCCGGAACAAGCCCCATCACCAACAACCGCAACAACAGAATCATCTCTTCCGGAAATTTTTTTTGCTTCTGCAATACCGAGAGCGGCAGAAATTGATGTGCTGGCATGACCGGCAACAAAAAGATCGTGCTCACTTTCTGCAGATTTTGGAAAACCTGAAAGACCGCCTTCTGTTCTGATTCCGGTTATATCTCGTCCGGTAAGAATTTTATGAGTATAACACTGATGTCCAACATCCCAGATTATAGGTTCATCCGGAGAGTCAAAAACATAGTGCAAAGCGACCGTAAGTTCCACAGCTCCGAGGTTTGAAGCAAGGTGACCGCCTGTTTCGGAAACCTTTTCGATAATTTCATCACGAAGTTCGTCACAAAGTCCGCGAAGCTGATTGATATTCAGTTTTTTGATATCGCTTGCGCGTTTGATACTTTTAAGAATTTCGTGTTCCATTTTTTCTCCATTTATTTCATTCTTTTAACAAGAAAATCGAGCAGATATTTAAAATTATCGGTATTGAATCCTTTTTGGTTTAATTCGGAAAGAACACTGTTTGCTGTTTCGATGTGAGCAAAAGCATCTTCCCTGGCCTTTTCAATTCCATGTATTTTCACATAGGAATTAAGTTCACATGTATCATAATTTCCGTCAAAATCGAGGATGTCGTCAATTATCTGAAAAGCAAAACCGAATTCTTCGGCATATTTTTCAGAAAGTTCGCAAAGTCCTTTTTCTGCCCCTGCTGCGTAACATCCCATGAGCACGGCAGATTTTATAAGTGCCCCTGTTTTAAGTTTATGTATGAGCCAAAGAGTTTTTCCGTCAACTTCTTTTTCGGCTGCTTCAAGGTCAAGAACCTGTCCGCCAACCATTCCTCGAAAACCGGCAAAATAAGAAAGACAATTTATGGATTTAATTGCTCTTTCCGGGTGTTTTTCTGCAGAACTGCTTTTCGAAATTGCACTAAAAGCATGGGTCAAAAGTGCATCTCCGGCAAGAAGAGCATTTGCTTCCCCAAAAGTAATATGGCAGGAAGGTTTACCTCTGCGCATATCATCGTCATCCATACAAGGCAAATCGTCATGTATCAACGAATATGCCTGGATACATTCAACTGCAACGGCATAAGGCATAGCTTCTTCATATTCAAGACCAAACATTTTTGCAAATTCGAGAGTTAGAATACCTCGGAGCCTTTTACCGCCAAGAGCAGAATACCTCATGGCTTCAACTATTAAATTGAAATCGGAAGATTCTGCAACAAGGGTTTCGTCCATTGCTGAATCTATAAGTTTTTTATCGTTTTCAAGAAAAGAAGACATTCTATCCTCCGTTCAATTCAGTTCGATTTTTTCAATCTCAAGCTTTGCATCATCAAGTTTTTTCTGACAAATTTTACTAAGTTCGAGACCTTCTTTGAAAAGTTTTACGGAATCTTCAAGAGAAATTTCGTCAGATTCAAGTTTTTCGTTTATTTCAGCAAGCCTTTCAAGAGCTTCTTCAAATTTTAAATCTTTTTTCAAAACGAAATACCTCCCTCATTTTTATCTGTTACGGTTGCCTTGAGCACACCGTCTCTGAAATATATATCTATCGAATCGCCAATATCAGTTTCTGTAATTGAAGAAACCGGCTTTTTATCTTTTTCAATTCTGCATAGGGATTTTGAAATGATTTTTACAGGATTGTTGGAATCGAGTTTTGCCAAAGCAAATAAAAATTTTGATTCTTTGTCCAAAATGCGGTTTTTATAAAGTAAACAGTTTTTTTCACAAAGATTATCAAGCTTTTTTTGACGGTTTACTACAAAATTATCTGTAAAGCTTTTAAACTTAACATTATTTAAACCGGAAATAAAATCGGCATATTTATCGCACTTTCTTAAAAGATAATCCTTCATCCATTCGATATTATCATCAAATGTCTGGCGAAGACCGTTTATATCCGGACTTGCAAGTTCAGCTGCTGCAGAAGGAGTTGGGGCGCGCAGATCTGCAACAAAATCACAGATGGAATAATCTGTTTCGTGACCTACTGCAGAAATAACGGGCGTTTTGCAGAAAAAAATTGTTCTTGCGAGGTTTTCATCATTAAAAGCGGAAAGATCTTCGGAACTTCCTCCGCCTCTTCCGATAATAATAACGTCAGGTTTAATGATGTCATCCTGTTTTTTTACTGCCGAAATAAGCTGAGCTGGTGCTTCTTCACCCTGCACAGAAACAGGTGTGAGCATAATTTTAGCGACAGGCCATCTTCTTTTGAGCACGTTGATGATGTCCTGAAGTGCAGCCCCGTTTGCTGAAGTTATAACACCGATTTTTTCGGGATATCCCGGGATAGCTTTTTTATTTTTGACATCAAAAAGTCCTTCGGATTCAAGTTTTGCCTTAAGCTGTTCAAAAGCAAGGTGTTTTGCGCCAATTCCTTCGGGCTGGATATCATAAACATAGAGCTGACATGAGCATGATTTCTGATAAACAGAAAGATCACATCTTACAATAACTGACATTCCGTTTTCAGGCATAAAACGGATTCTTTCTGCGTAACTTCTGAACATTACGCAATTTATTTCCGCACCGGAATCTTTAAGAGAAAAATAAAAATGGCCTGAATAAAAATTTGCTTTAAAATCGGTGATTTCACCTTTTATATATACACCGGAAAGTTTTTTATTTTCATCAATATAGGATTTTAAATAAGAGGTTATTTGTGTGACAGTAAGAATGTTGAATCCTGACACAAAAATACCCCCTTTATGTTTTTATTTATTTGCGGCAACAGATGTAAGGACAGCAATTCCTGCGGCATTGTCAGAAGAAAATTCAGGTTTTGCAAAAATTCCGCAGTATTTTTCTTCGATGTTTTTTCTGATTATTTTGTTGGACATAACGCCGCCTGCATAAACAAGAGGAAGTTTGCCGTATTCAGAAATAAGAGCATCGGTCATACCGCAAAGAGCCGCTTCAATAGATTTAAGACAAAAAAGTGCAATATCTTCTTTGCTTTCGCCGGAATCAAGCATTTTTCTGCATTTGTTTTCAATTCCGGAAAGACAGCATTCTGTGCCTTTCATTGTAGGTTTAATTTTGAATTTTGAAGAACTTGCCAAAGCAAGCTCCTCAAGATATTTTCCTGCAGGAAAAGGAAGACCGAGCATTACACCGACTCTGTCAACAGCTTGTCCGGCTTTGAGATCAGCTGAACCTGCAATTTTTTCACATTTTATAATACGATCTTCGTCCGGAGTTACCAGAAGAGCTTCCGTTGTTCCACCGGAAAGATGAAAAGCTATAAATTTTTCATTAAGAAGATCCAATCTTCCAGCAGAAAAAAGTGCAGCCGCAATATGCCCTTGCTGATGAGAAAATTCGTATCTTTTGACATTCATAACGGAAGAAACGGTTTTTGCAACCATATCACCAACCATAAAACAAGGCATATAGGAACCTTCGATATCACGCGGTCTTGTGGAAACTCCGATTGCACTGATATCATATTTATTATTATTTATAAGTTCCTCAACAATTCCACCAAGCTGTTTTACATGAGAAAAAACAGCATCAGACTGACGAAGACCGAGTTCCCCATCCTTTACAGGGAGAAGCTTTTTCTTCTGGATTATTTCGCCTTTTTCAATATCATATAATGCGGCGGAAGTTGTGTAGTTGCTGGTGTCGATTCCGAGAAACATTATTCTTCGGTTCCTTCATTCTTCTTTTTGTAAACAGCACCGAGAATGCCGTTTACAAAACCGGGGTCATCGTCACCGCAATAAACTTTTGCAAGTTCAACAGCTTCGTTGATAGAAACGCTTGCGGGAACTTCTTCGCTGAAATTGTACATTTCGCAAACAGAAAGTCGAAGAATAGCGAGAGTTGCTTTAGCCATTCTTCCGGGTTTCCAATGGCTGGAGCAGGATGCGATAATCTGATCGATCTCATCACGTTTTTCAATGGTTTTTCTTGCAAGTTCTTTTGCAAAAGAACCATCAGGAAGAGAAAGATCCCGACCTTCCGCAGCATTTTCAAGGATGTAATCAAGTCCTTCGCTGTGGAAGCTGCTTTCAAAAACGATTGCGAATGCGATTTCTCTGGCTTCTTTTCTTGTCATTTTAACAATCCTCCAATAAAAAAACCTCCCCGATTTTTACCGAGGAGGGAAAACTCGTTTTATATTTTCAAACAACATAAATTTATAGAATAATTATATCACTATTTATTATATTTACAATAGAAAAAAATAAAAAATATGCAAAATTTTTATGAATAT
>JAZUAX010000004.1:0-7946 GCA_045638185.1 Oscillospiraceae bacterium
ATATTGTCTCGCTCCCAATTTCACCTCCATTCCTGAAGAAGAAGCAAATCTTGAAATGGCAAGAAGGTATTTTACCCATATCGCTCCTGCTACGATTAAAGATGCGGCATACTTTTTCCATGCAACACAAGCACAGATAAAAACTTGGTTATCGGCTTTGCCCGTTCAATCACTGGAATGTGATGGAAAAACATACTTCTACATTGACAATGGAAATAATTACGATAGCGAAATTCCCACCTGCGTTTTCCTTGCAGGCTTTGACCAACTCATGCTCGGCTATGAGAAGAAAGAAAGCATCTATTTTAAGCCGGAATATTTGCGAGGAATTTTTAACCTTGCCGGTATAGTGATGCCGTCTGTTTTGTTTCAAGGAGTGGTTGTTGGACGATGGAAAAAGAAAAACAGAAAACTCACGATAGAACTCTTTTCGCACATGAGTGAGAGAGAGTATGACCGTCGCATTATAAAAACCAAAGCTGAGTCACTTTGGGAAGATATAACTTCGATTGAGTTTGTAGAGCTATGAATAGGAGAAATCACTATGCCAGATAACAGAAATCGCAAGCGACCGATACAGGTAAAGTTCTTTGTAGATGAAAAAGAGCAAGCTCTGATAAAAAAGAAAATGGAGCAGGCAGGCATTGAGAACATGAGTGCCTACATCCGCAAAATGGTAATCGACGGATACGTTGTAAAATTAGATATGCCCGAACTTCGTGAGCTGACCCTTAGAATGAAAAGCATCTCCAACAGCGAAAACCAAATTGCCAAGCGTGTCAATTCCACCGGCAATATCTACGAAGCAGACATTGAAGAAATCAAAAAGAACCAAGAAGAAATTTACGAGGGAATCCGAAAAATCCTTACCTCACTTTCAAAGATATGGTGATGTTCAGCTCCGCAGGAGCGTAGCCGATTTTGAAAAAATCGTTAAAGGGTTTGGGATGTTGCCCAACAAGATTTTGCAAAAGGCAGCACCGCTGAAATTTGCAAAATGCACGATGTGTGTCCACACGTGCCCTGCTTGCTAAGGATGTTCGCATCTTAGCAAGCAAATCGAAAATTTTCAATTTTTCGTAAAATCGGCAAAGCTGTATTTTGTGAAAAATCGCAGAGTGTACATACACCTGCTGTGCTTGCTATTCGACCTTTTCTCATAATGGCAAGTGCCATTTCCTTAAATGGAAATCGGCGGCAACCGCAACTTCTGTTGCCCACCGCATAGTCCGTTCCGATACTGATATCTCACAGTATCTTGCATATTACGAAGCCAACCGCCCGCTCTATGAAAGCGAATTTTCGTTTATCTTCTTTGAAAATATGCAGGCGCTGTTTCAGACGGTTTATATGGGATTCGTTCCGTTTTTTCTCGGTTCACTTTTTCACCTTTTCTTTGCCGCAGATTCCTTTGTTGCTATGTTCAGATACGTAATTACGGAAACTTCCGTTTCAGCTCTTATAATCGGAATTCTTCCCCACGGAATATTTGAATTTCCGGCGATGATTTTTTCCGTTATTCTCGGCGCGATCATCAGCAAGGAGATAACGCTGTTTCTGCTGTCGCTTGTCACCACAAAAAGATTTGACAATCCAAAATCAATTTTCCGCCGGCATGGATTAAAGGAAACAGCAATTTTTGTCGCCGAAAGCCTTGCTTTTGTTGTAATACCTCTGGTTTTCATCGGAGCTTTTGTTGAAAGCTTTATAACCGGATGGATCCTTGAAATTTTCATTTGACTTCGACCAGGTATTTTCAAAAACACAGCTATCAGATTTGTAAACGGTATAAAATGGAAGCTTGCCGAGGAGCAGGAAAAGTTTTGGTTGAATCCGATTTCGATGAAGACTCCATAGATCATTTCTTTTTTAATGAACAATTCAGTTCTGATATGTTGGATTTTTGTTATGAATGATGATATAATCACAAACAAGAAAGAGGTGGTTATTATGTTTTTTGGTATGTTCAAAGACAAGCCCTTTAATCAAACACCGGAAGAAAAAGCTTCTGCCCTGCGGGTTGCCGTAAAGTATTGGCTCAATGGCGAAAAACAGAAAGCTTTGGATCTTTGTAAAAAATACGGAATCAGGACCGAATAATCCTCATTGCAATTGTGGCATTTATAGTGCTCATCGTGCACAATTTCCGTTTTCTCACCGGCATATTCCTCAAGAATCTCTGTCATTTTATCTTCAATGCACTTGTCGCAGTAAATCAGAAAAGTGCTGTCGCTTTTACGGAAAGCGACTCTTCCGCGCGGGAAATAATCAAAATCCACTTTGGTACCTTTATAATAGTGTTTGCTCCAGATTTCAAAATAGCTGTCCGGATAAACAAGAAAATCTCCGTAACTTTCCGCATCCGCAAGCTCACAGCCATGAAAAAGGAATTTCCCGTTTACATAGAAAAAGAGTCCCACCTCTTTGTGTTCATGATTTCCCATTTTCATTCTCCTTTCGGGTTATGCTGTGCTAATCACAACTCTTTTTTCGTCCAACGGCAACAGTTTGAATTTATTATAATATTTTTATCTGTACAGAATTTTGTCCAGTACAAAGGCGTGCTTCCCGTTTCTCATCCCACGCTCCGAACCCCTGTATGAATTTTTGTTTTATTCAAGCCATTTTTTCGTCCGCCCTTTTCCAAAAGCGCTGAAAAATAATAAAAACAAAAAACGGATAGCCACTTCCACGTGACTATCCGTTTTTATTTACCACTTTTCACGTGGCTTTGGTGGTGGAGGCGACTTATTAAGCCCCTTTTTTACGAAAACGCAAACTTAAGGCTTTTGTGCTCATCACGAGCACGGTGCTCAAAGCCCCTCCGTTGGCTTGGTGAAACGGGTTTTTGGATTGGCGCGAAAAAGGGATGGTACGATCGGTTTTAATAATATGTGCAAATCATACAACCGCGTTTGCATTTATTCCATCAATGATTTTCTTGATGCCTGCCCAAACAGACAAATCCGTGAACACATCCACTATGCTTCCCCTGTCGCTGAAAGGGGATTCACGAAGTATCGACATATCCTTCATGACGCCATTGTGAATTATATATTCAATAATCTGGTTCAGAAAATATATCTGTCTTTCATCAAGGTTCGCGTTGTTAAGATATTCCGAAAAAGCGGCTTTTGCAACACTCATATCAAGTCCGACGATTTCGCGTACAAACTCTCCAAGAGGTTTTTCTCCGTAGTTCGCCTCATATTCCTCGTGTGTTCCTATTTCACTCCAAAGAATTTTTTCAAGCTGTTCAAGGTCAACCGGGGTGAGTGGTTGGTTCGATTTAAGCTTGGCAATAACTATGTTGTTCTGGTTTTCGCGAACGTAATATTCCGCCTTTGCTTTGTAGTTTGCAAGGTCATCATTATCAAGTTCCGATTCGTTCCATACTGTTTCAAGAACATCATCTTTGAAGTTGGTTCCGTATTTTTCGCCGTCACCAATAATATATTTCATAAGGCCGCGAAGGTTTTCACGAATGTTTTCGAATTCGTTTATTCCTGCATCCTCAACATAGGAAGTATTCAGAATTTTATCTATCAGAGCATACTGTCCTCTGATTTCCGGAACGTTTGCAATTTTCGAAACCGCAGTAACCTTTTTCATAAGGTCACTTCTTGCTTTGTTATATTTCTTTCCGATGATATAAGCAAGTTCAATTCCGTACATAAGGTGGTCAAAACGAAGGGCCTTTGCGTTATCCTTATCCGGAATAATGAGAGGAGCAAGTTCCATCCCGATGTTTACAGTATCCTCAAAAGAAAGAGTTTCATAATTATCCGGATTGGAGAAAAGTTCCACATATTTCAGATGTTGACGCACGGAAAAATTATCCCTGTTCAGTTCCTGCACTTTGCGAACCATGTCATCAACAAGAGATTTTCTGAATTCAATAAGTTCCGGTGTCTGATATGCCATATCCTGCAATTTAAATACAATCTGTGATTTAAGGTGGAATATCGCACCCTGCAGCGCAACCATATTTGCGGTGGGCTTACCCGGATTCATACGGAAAAACTCAAAGTTACCGCAAAAATCGAAGATATAAAACTTATCCTTATCTTTTCCGTCAAGAAGATTCGGGCAAAGCCTTGTTCCGCGGCCTATCATCTGCCAGAATTTTGCCTTACTCAAAACCTTTTTGAAGAAAACAAGGTTCAAAATTTCCGGAACGTCGATACCGGTATCAAGCATATCTACGGAAATAGCGATCTGCGGAAGTTTTTCCGGGTCAGAAAATTCATCAATTGCGCTCTGCGCATAGGTCATATAGTTATCGATGACCTTTGCGTATCCCGGAAGATGCGGATATTCTTTCCCGAAAATTTCAAGAATTTTTTCCGCATGGTCGTGATTTTTTGCAAAAATAATGCTTTTTCCGACTTTCTGGCCGTAATCCACCCTAAGTCCTTCGGTCATAAGAATATGAAGCACCTGGCGTATAGTATCTTCGTTGAAAACCCAGCTGTTGAGTGCGGAAGAATTGATTTTCTCCGGAACTTCTCCGTTTTCGTCGGTAAAAGTTTTCTCATATTCCTCTTTTTCCTCATCGGAAAGGTCATCGTAAGCAATTCCTTGTTCAAGGAATTTAAGCTTCGTTTCCGCAGTCATATAGTCAACAAGATAACCGTCTTTTACTGCCTGGGCAAGTTCATAGCCATAGGTCGGCTGTCCGTCCGGAAGTTCAAAAATTTCGTAGGTATTCTTTTCAACTTCATCTTTCGGCGTTGCAGTAAGTCCAACCAAAGGTGCATCGAAATAATTGAAAATGTCGCGGTATTTGTTGTAAATGGAGCGATGCGCCTCGTCGCAGATGATAAGATCGAAATGTCCGACGGTGAAAAGCTTGTTATCCTCGTCGTCTTTTACATTGTCGATGCAATTCATCATGGTCTGGTAGGTGGAGAAAACGCAGTGCGCATCGCAGTTATCCCGCTCCTCACAAAGGTTCGTAACGGAAAGATTCGGCAGAAGGTTCACAAAACTGCGTTTTGCCTGGGTAACAAGTGAGTTTCTGTCCGCAAGGAAAAGAATATTTTTCACCCAGCCATGTTGAAGAAGAACATCGCAAAGCGCCATAACCGTTCTGGTCTTGCCGGAACCGGTTGCCATAACGAGCAAAGCCTTGCGGCGGTTTTCATCATCAAAGGCGCGGCAAACCGCTTTTATTGCACCCTCCTGATAATATCTTCCGGCGATGTTTTTATCCACGCTTACATATTTAAGGCTTGTCCTTCCGGTGCGAAGGTTGAAAAGTTTTTCAAGGTCGCGCCTTGAATAGACGGAAGCGACCTTGCGTTCCGGATAGAATTTATCGTCCCAGATGCGGGTATCGAAACCGTTGGAAAGGAAGATGACCGGCCTGCGGCCGTATTCTTTTTCAAGAAGATCGGCATAAAGTTTTGCCTGCTGGCGGCCAACGGCAACGTCAACGCAGGTGCGCTTTGCTTCGAGCACCGCAAGAGGTTTGTTATCCCTGCCGAAAAGGACGTAATCCGCATAGCCGACCTCGGATTTGTTGGGCATGCCTTTAAGTTCAACTTCGTTGAGCCAATCAACACCTTCGGTCCAGCCGGCATCCCGAAGCATATAGTCGAGATAGATTTTGCGGGTCTGATATTCGGAAATATCAAGCGGCTTCGGAACATAGTTTGCCTGCTGTTCTGCGCGGCGTTCGGTAAGTTTTGCTTTAAGGTGCTCATTTTCTTCCATGAGCTTTTTAAGTTCAACTTCCGTGCTCGAATCTTCGGAAACCGCATGCTCATGCGATTCAAAGTTGCGGTTAAAGGTCTGCGGCTTATATGTATCGCCATAGCAGCAGGCAACGAAATCGAGGAAAACGAAAAGGTTTTCAAGGCAGAGCACGGCTTCTTCGTAAGAAACTTTTCTTCCGCCGTGGGCACCGGTATTACCGATTTTGCGGATGATATCCATTCTGCGCCAGATATCGTCACCGACGATGTCTCGGAAAACGCTGTCGTTTACAAGGCTGCGGAGGCTTTCGTCAAAGGGAATCGAAAGATCGGAATCGACGGAATACATCCATTTTACGGCGATTTCCATTGCCCTGCGGCAATTTATGACCGCAGATTCCGGTTCGATATTCAAAACCTTTTCTGCCGCAACCGCCGCACCGGCAAATGAAGCAAACTTCTTTTCACTTAAAAGAAAATCGAAGTTGGTCATTTAAAGTCCTCCTTTTTTATTAACCAGTTTGCTCTAATATTCTAGCTTTACGTTCATTTTCTTTATCAATTATGGTTCTGAAATCAAAAATATCGAACTCAACTGGTACATGAACTTGACTGTAAAACTCTTCTTTTCTTTCTCTTCCTTTGCAAAGGCGTTCGACAAGTTTTTCCACTCTTTCGTCTTCTTCATCCATAATTTCATCACTATTTAACCTGTTAAATCTTTTTTTACAATATTTATAATAAATCAAATGATGTTTATTATTTTGTGCTAACCAGTTGTATATTTTTTCTACCCACATCTCGTCAGATTCACCTAATGACATACCATATATACAAATAACATCACTTTCTGAGATTGTATTACTTGCATATATTACCCTCTGTTCATCGTACGCATTATTAAATTCCGGCTTTATAAATGCCCTGAATAATTTTTTTGTAAAGTTAAAATTGTGTTTTCCCAATTGTGTTATGTCATTTATTCCTAAGACTACATCAGCATCAAGTTTTCCGTGAATGTGAATCAAGTTTTCTATTCGTCTTTTAGTATAAGAAAAATAAATTTTGATGATTTCATCCAACGTTTTTGTGTAATTAAAAGTAATAAACGAGCAATCGTCGAGCATGCCATCTCTTATTTTATTTATAATGTTTCTAACGTTCGGCGTTTGTCCGTTATAAAAATTATCCATAGATAATTGTAATTCTCTAGATAAAAGTATTTTTGACTCCCCCGCAGGAATATTTTTCAAAAATTTATTTTCTTCTTCCCTTAAATATGCAACCATAAAACTTTTAAAATCCCTTATGCAAGAAATAAAATCTTCTTCCGTTTCGAAATTTGAAATGGATTTGCCCATCGCCATTTCAAAATCGCCCCATGTGGAATAGCCATTGGGAGCATCTGCTTTTATCATGCTTTTAAAATTTTCTATAATCAAAGACGAAGATTCAGATTTTATGTACTCATCATACATATCAGTAAATCGAGTTTTCATCCCTAAACGCAAATCAAAACCGTTTCCTATCATAAATGTTGTGTTCATTTCCTCACCTCACCCAAAATATTTTTGCATTAAGGATTTTTTTAAGGTTTCAAGTTCATCAAGGCTTTTTTGAACTTCGGCTTTTGTTTTGTCGGTCTGTTCGACGAAGGCTGCGAACTGATTTTGCAACTCGATTGGTGGTACAGGAATTGTTAACTGCTCCAACAGTCTAACCCTAATTCCCGTAACCGTACTACCCGATGATTTCTCCATATACTTTGTTTTGAAGTCATCAGAAGATAAGGCGTATTCCAAATATATAGGTTCGAGCTTCTCAGTTTGCATAGTAACAATTCTTTGACCAATATAGAATTCCGTGTCAAAATGCGGGATTCTACACACATTTCCCAAGGGCGCTTCTGTTGTAAACACAACATCGCCCTCTTTAGGAAAACCTCTTACCATAACTTTATCATAGGTTTCTTTTGATATATATTCACGAGGTTCCAAGTTCATTTGATGCATTCTGACATTCTTTGCAGTTATAAAGGGTAACCCATATTTAACTTTTTCAGGTGTCTTACCACGATAATCTATGATATTACACAAGTTCAGCAGAGTATCTTCAGGATAACCCTTCTCGCCAAACAGTTCGACAAATCGGGATTTGATGAGTTCATCCAGCTTTGCAAGCTGCTGTTTGCGGAGGGAGATGAGATTGTCTAATTTATTAAATACCGCGGCTATATGGATTTGCATA
>JAZUAX010000005.1:0-9932 GCA_045638185.1 Oscillospiraceae bacterium
GCAACCGAACCAACCTGCACCGAACAGGGCTTTACCACGCATACCTGCAAAAACTGCGGCGACAGTTACGTCGATTCTTATGTTGAAGCAAAAGGCCATATTTTCGGCGAATGGGAAACAATAACGGAGGCAACTCCGACCAAACACGGTGAGGAGCGCAGAGATTGTGATAACTGCGACCATTACGAAACTCAGGAGATCCCTCCGAAAGGCTATGATTCCGGAGACATAAACCTTGACGGAAATGTCGACGTAAAGGATGTATATTATGCCCGTCTTATTGCAGCAAAACTCATAAAATCTACTGAACAGCAGGTTGCAATGGGTGACGTTGACCTTGACGGAAGAATAACCGCAATTGATGCCAACATAATCCGAAAATTTATTGTAAAACTTATCACTTCATTGCCGGTTGAGCAATAAAAAACAACTCCATCTTTCTTGAGCACCGTTATTATCAAGATTTGTGCCTCTCCTATGCTCAAATGAAAGCGCGTGCTCAAAATTCGGAATCACTTATAAACAAAAAAGCGGGCAGCCGAAAGGCTGCCCGCTTTTATTATCGTTATATTAAATAAACGTATATGTTGTAAAGCTGCGGAAAATTTCTCCTTTCCGGAGAATAACAGAGGGCCATTCCGGATGGTGGATGCTGTCCGGAAAATGCTGGGTTTCGAGGCAGAAAGCGCTTCGCAAACCGCAATCAAGGCCGCCTTTTCCGTTGCTGTCCGTAAGGAAGTTTGCTGTATAAAGCTGAACGCCCGGCTGATCGGTATCCGCAACAAGGGTTATTCCGCTTAAATCTCCGGTCGCTTTTGCAAAGGGGTGACCGCTTATTACAAAGGTGGAATCATATCCGCGGGAAAGTTTTACACAGGGTTCATCGTTTTCAATATCTTTTCCGATGGTCTTCGGTTTTCTGAAATCCATCGCAGTACCTTCGACAGAGGCAAGTTCGCCTGTCGGAAGACAGTTTTCATCGCAAACGGTATATTGTTCTGCATTTATCTCAAGGATATGGTTATGGATCTTTCCGCTTCCCGCTCCGTTAAGGTTAAAATAGCTGTGGTTGGTAAGGTTAAGAACTGTATCCTTGTCGGTTTTGGCTTTATATTCAATGGAAAAGCTGTTTTCCTTCCAGCCCATTTTAACGTTTACTTCAAGATTTCCGGGATATCCTTCTTCTCCATCGGGAGAAGTTCTTGAGAAAACGATAAAATCTCCTTCCTGCTTTGAATCCCAGACAAATCTGTCGAAACCTTTTTTGCCTCCATGGAGATGGTTGGGGCCGTTGTTGATATAAAGCTCATATTCTTCGCCGTTAAGCTCAAATTTGCCTTCTTTTATACGGTTTCCGACTCTTCCGATGGTGGCGCCGAGATAACAGTCTCCGGCAACATATTCTTCGATCGTATCATGTCCGAGAACGACATCAACCGGATTTCCGTTTTTATCCGGAACGATAATGGACTGTATCGTTGCACCGTAATCAAGGATTTTTGCGGTCAAACCGTTTTCGTTTATAAGATTCCAGCGAAAAACTTCTGTTCCGTCGGAAAGGGTTCCGAAAGGTTCTTTAAAAATTTCCATAAAAGATCAGACCTTTTCTTTTTCGAATCTCCGGGAGATCACATCTGTTTTTTAACAAATTCCCAGGCGCTCTTGCACATATCCTCGACGGAATATTTAGCTTCCCAGCCAAGGATATCTTTTGCTTTCTGCGCGTCAGCCCAGAATGCGGGAAGGTCGCCTTCGCGGCGGGGTCCGATTACGTAAGGAAGCTGCATATCGTTTGCTTCATCGAAAGCATGAACGAGCTCCATAACGGAAACGCCGTTTCCGGTTCCGAGGTTGAAAGCTTCAACGCCTTCGTTGTTTTCAGCATATTCAAGTGCCTTAAGATGTCCGACCGCAAGATCCACAACGTGGAGATAGTCTCTCTGGCAGGTGCCGTCGGGAGTGGGATAATCGTCACCGAAAATGGTGAGTTTTTCAAGTTTTCCTGCAGCAACGCGGCTGATATAGGGCATAAGGTTATTCGGAATTCCGTTGGGGTCATCTCCGAGAAGACCGGAGGGATGGGAACCGATGGGGTTGAAATAACGGAGAAGAACTGCGCTGTAATCCGGATGTGCGGTTACGTAGTCGGTAAGGATGCGTTCGATCATAACCTTGGTCCAGCCATAGGGGCTTGTGGATTCGATTGCTTTCATTTCCTCTTTATAAGGATAGGGGTTGTTAGGACCATAAACTGTTGCGGAGGAGGAGAAAACAAATTTTTTGCATCCGAATTCTTCCATAACTTCCATAAGGGTAAGGGTGGAATCTATGTTGTTGCGGTAATATTCAAGAGGTTTCTGAACGCTTTCGCCAACAGCTTTATATGCTGCAAAATGGATTATTGCATCGATTTCATGCTCGGAGAAAATTTTGCGCATTGCTTCTTTATCTTTGCAATCCTCTTTATAAAAAACAGGACGTTTTCCGGTGATGGTTTCGATTCTGTCGATAACGTCTTCCTTTGCGTTGGAAAGATCGTCAACGATAATTGCTTCATATCCCGCTTCGATAAGTTCAACCGCGGTGTGGCTGCCAATATATCCGGCGCCGCCGGTTACAAATACTTTCATTTCGCTGCCTCCTTATTTACTTCATCAATGAATCTGATAAACGCCGAATATCCTTCGGCGGTGTTTTTATAAACTCCGGCATCCTCCAAAACTTCGGCAAAAACCCTGCCGGTTTCCTGAAGGATTATATCCATTGCGTTTTCTTCGGTGAATGTATATTCTTTTCTTAGTTTTTCAAGCCATTCGGAATGTTTGGAAAGGGTTTCGTCGGAAGAAACATCTTTTCCTTCAGCCGCCGCTTTTGCAAGATCGGAAAGTTCCTTTTTAAGGCGGCTTGGAAGCACCGCAAGGCCCATTACTTCTATAAGGCCGATATTTTCCTTCTTGATATGGTGTTTGTCTTCATGGGGATGGAAAACGCCCATGGGGAACTCTTCGGTTGTTATATTGCAGCGAAGAACCAGATCAAGCTCAAAATCTTCTCCTCTGCGGCGGGCAATGGGGGTTATGGTGTTATGAGGCTGATCTTCGGAAAAAGCGATTACGGAAACGCTTTCGTCGGAATATCCGCGCCAGATTCCGAGGATTTTGTCTGCAAGATCGGCAATTCTTGCGGAATCGCTTCCGCGAAGGCGGATTACGCTCATGGGCCATTTTACAATTCCCGCTTCGATATCTTCAAAACCTTTGAAAACGATTTTTTCTTTGATCGGGGCGGTTTCCATTGCGAAAGTATAATGTCCGCCCTGGAAATGTTCATGGCTGAGGATCGAACCGCCGACAATGGGGAGATCGGCATTTGAACCTACAAAATAATGGGGGAAAAGACGGACAAAATCCAGAAGTTTTTCAAATGCGGATTTGTCTATCTTCATTGGAATATGTTCTTCATTGAGCACGATGCAGTGCTCGTTATAATAAACATAAGGGGAATACTGGAGGCACCAATCCGCCCCGCAGATTTCGATTGGAATAATGCGGTGGTTTGCTCTTGCCGGATGGTTCATTCTTCCGGCATAACCTTCGTTTTCGCGGCAGAGCTGACATTTGGGATATGCTGTCTGGGGAGCAAATTTTGCGGCGGCAATTGCCCTTGGGTCTTTTTCCGGTTTGGAAAGGTTTATTGTTATATCAAGGTCGCCGTATTCGCAGGGATATTTCCAGCGCATATCTTTTTCAATGCGGTAGCGGCGGATATAATCCGTATCGCAGGAGAATTTATAATACCAATCCGTTGCTTCAACCGGGTCCTTTTTATATTTTTCCCAGAAGGTACGGACGATTTCTCTCGGCATAGGAGTGACAGCGCCCATAATTCTGGTGTCAAAAATATCTTTTGCGGTGATGTTATCGTCGCAAAGTCCGTTTTCAACCGCATAATCAAGGATTCCGCCGAGAATCTCTTCGATATCTTCGGTCATAGGTTCTTCGGAAGGTTCATAGTCTGCTTTCTGGAGAATATCGAGAATTCGGTTTACAAGCACCCAATGGTCTTCCGGTTCAGCAAGGCCGGTATTCATTGCATAGGCAATGAGAGAATCGATATATGTTTCAATTTTCATGTATCCGCCTCCATTTCAACGCCGCCCTGGGGACGGATGCTGAGAACGTGGCATGCGCCTTCGCCGAGAATTGCGTCGATTCCTGCACGGAATTCTTCAAGGATATCGAAGGGGACGAATGCCTGAACTGTTCCGGCAAAACCGCCGCCATGAACTCTGTAAGCGCCTTTTCCTGCAAGGAAATGTTCGCACATTGCAAGAGCAAGAGCGACGTCCTGGTGTTCTTTATAGCCTGCGGGAATAACGTTCTGGAGATACATATAGGAAGAATATCCGCTTTCCTTGATAAGCCCGAGGAAAGCTTCAAAATCGCCTTTTTCAAGAGCTTCGACCTGTTTCGGAACTCTTGCGTTTTCCTGATAGAAATGTACAGCGCGGAGAACAGCTCTGTCGCCGCATTTTTCGCGAAGAACAGGAACAGCGGCAAAGAAATCTTTCTCATCGATTTCAGAAAGAACTTCTTTTCCGAAATATTCCGCAACCGTTTTGATTTCTTCCGGAATTGCGGCATATTCATCGGTAAGATCCGCATGGCTTGCTCTGGTATCGATTATGCAAAGAGCATGGCCGCAGGAAGAAAAATCAAAATCGACCGGTTTGATTTCCGGATGATCTTTGTCGAAAAAGTCAATGGTAACAAGGTTTCCGACAGCGGAAGCGGTCTGGTCCATAAGTCCGCAGGGTTTTCCGAAGAAAACGTTTTCGGCATACTGGCCGATCTGGGCAATTTCTGCCTGGGAAACTTTTGCATCAAAGAAAAGATAGTTGATAATGGTCCCGATAAGAACTTCGTAAGCGGCAGAGGAGGAAAGTCCGCTTCCGGGAAGAACGGTGGATTCGCAGTAAGCATCAAAACCTTTTACCTCACAGCCAAGCTGTGCAAATCTTGCGGCTACACCGCGGATAAGCGCCGGGGTGGAGTTTATTTCTTCTTCCTTCGGGGTAAGTTCGGTTACATCTATCTCACACATGGGATAACCTTTTGAAAGGATTCGGATCTTTTCTGTTCCGTTGGGGGAAACTGCCGCAACGGTATCAAGGTTCACTGCAGCAGCAAGAACTCTTCCTCTCTGGTGGTCGGTGTGGTTTCCGCCGATTTCGGTTCGGCCGGGCGCAGAAAAATATCTTTCGGGCTTGCCGCCGAAAGTTTCGGAAAATCCGATATCGAGAGTTTTTTTCTGCTGTGCGTTTATTTTAAGAACAGGTGTAGCCATAATATATACCTCCCCATTTTGTTTTATATAATTATACAACTATTATTATTAAAAGTGAATAGTAAATGTAAAAAATGCCTATAATAATCAGTTTTTTAAGCTTTTTTCGTTGCTTTGAAAGGCTGTGTTGGGTATAATATATCTATATCAGAAGGAAAGGAAGAATTGCTATGGAAAAACTGATTCTCCCCAACAGATTGGAAGTTTCAAACGTTGCTCTCGGCGCCATGAATTTTGGCACCACCACCTCAAAAGAAGATGCTTTTGCAGTGCTTGACGCCTATCTGGATATGGGCGGAAACTTTATAGATACTTCCAACAACTATGCTCATTGGCAGGGCACCGGAGACGAAAGCGAAACTCTTCTCGGAGAATATTTCGAAAGCAGAAAATGCCGCGACAAGGTTGTTCTTGCAACAAAAGTCGGTTTTGATCGCCACGGTGAAGGTCAGGGGCTCCGCAAAGAGCAGATCGAATATTGGGTCGATGAGAGCCTTCGCAAACTTAAAACAGACTACATAGATCTTTATTACGCCCACACCGACGATTATAAAACTCCTCTTGAGGAAACCATGGAAGCTTTCCACAGCCTTGTTGAAAAAGGAAAAGTTCGCCATCTGGGCGGAAGCAACTATGACACATGGAGATTTGCCGAAGCAAATGCTGTTGGAAAAACGCCTTTCACCGTTATGCAGCAATGGTTCACATATCTTCAGACAAGAGGCGACGTTGCTCCGCAATATCGCTTCAACGAATATACCACCCGCGAAAGGCTCCGCTATCTTGAGGCAAAAAACATTCCTCTTGTTGCATATTCCTGCCTTGCAAAAGGAGGTTACGAAAATCCAAAGCATCTTCCCG
Organism: Oscillospiraceae bacterium; assembly: GCA_045638185.1. Lineage (GTDB taxonomy): Bacteria > Bacillota > Clostridia > Oscillospirales > Ruminococcaceae > UMGS1668. The sequence goes on from JAZUAX010000005.1 coordinate 6,208, forward strand.
AAGAACTTGTTGCCGGAAACCGCCTTGAAACGCTTAAAAATATGGCAAAGGAAAAGGGTATAAGCGCCAGCGCTCTTGCCGTTGCATGGATGGTAAACCTCCACCGCTGCGAAGGTTTTCCGAGAGTTATTCCCCCTTTCGGTTCCGGAAACGCCGAACATTTTATCAGCAACCTTAAAGGAACGGAAATTTCCCTTTCCGACGAAGAACTCTTTATACTCAACAAAGCATAAAAAAATCACCGATGCAATGCATCGGGGATTTTTATTATTCGATCTTTTCCCATCCGGCATAAAGAGTTGTATCTGTTTCCACAGTATCTGTTTCCATATCCCAGAGAACATAACAGGCGTTATCTCTGTACCAGCCGGTGAAGATATATCCTTCTCTTGTGGGAGATTCGGGAACATCGAGGAGATCGCCGTACATCTGATCCTGGGGAGCAACGTCCGTTCCGCCCATGGAGTTGAAGTTAACGGTGAATCCCGGATCCATAAGTTCAATCGCAACAACGATTATTATAACAAGAATGCAAACCCCGATGATCATATCAAGCTGCTTTACAGAAATATTCACATATCTGTAGAGACCGCGGAATTTCGGGATATTTTCTTCTTTTTTCTGAATCTGCTCTTCTTCCTGAACAGGTTTGTTTAAATCTTCCATTATTTTTTAACGAGATATTTACGCATATCAAGTGCGCAGGCGCAGAGGATGATTGCACCCTTGATGATATAGAGGCTGGAAGAATCAACGCCGAGCATGGTAAGTGCAACGAAGATAAGACGGAGAACAACAACGCCAAGGATGATGCCGCTGATGTTACCGGTACCACCTACAAAGGAGATACCGCCGATTACGCAGGCTGCGATAGCATCGCATTCGGTGTTAAGACCGGAGTTTGCAGCAACGGAACCGCTGCGTGCGCCTTCGATAAAGCCGGTGTAACCATACATTGCACCTGCAAGAGTATGTACAAGAACGGTGGTCCAGAAAACGTTTACGCCGGAAACTTTTGCTGCTTCTGCGTTGGAACCGACTGCAAACATATTTTTGCCGAAGGTTGTTTTGTTCCAGATGAGCCACATAATTACGGTGAGGATGATTGCATAGAGAACGTATCTGGGAACAGCTACGTTTCCGAGACGGAACATTTCACCGTTTACGAAAGTTTTATATTCATCGCTGAGGCCGGAGATAGGCTGGCCGTTGTTTCCGTTAAGAGCAAAGAACCAGAGGATGACACCGTAGGTAATGAGCTGAGTGGAAAGGGTTACGATGAAAGGATGAAGGCTGAATTTCGCTACGAAGAAACCGTTTACGAGACCGATTACAGCACCGATTGCAAGAACGGTAAGAAGGGTTGCAGCGATCCACCAACCGTTGATTTCCGGAAGGCTCTGGAACATTTTGTTGACGAAGTCGGTTTTCTGAAGGAAAACACCTGCAACTGCTGCAGTGAGACCGGAGATACGGCCTGCGGAAAGGTCGGTACCGGTAAGAACGATACAGCCTGCGATACCGAGAGCCATCGGAAGATATGCGGCAACCTGGATTACAAGGTTTGCGAAGGAACCCGCGGAAAGGAAGTTCGGTTTCTGAATTGCGGTGTAAATTACGAAAACAAACAACAGAATATAGAGTGCGTTGTTGAATACAAGGTCGGTAACATAGCGTTTTTTGTCCGATTTGTCCATCTGGCGGAAATCAGCAACAGAGCGCTGGATATTTGCAATAGGATTAGTCATGCTATTTTCTCCTCCTTAAACATATTTAGCAGCCAGGGTCATGATTTCTTCCTGGGTGGTGTTCTGTCCGTCAACCTCGCCGGCAACTCTTCCGCCGGACATTACGACGATTCTGTCACAGATACCAAGAAGTTCGGGCATTTCAGAGGAAACAACAACAACGGTTTTTCCTTTGTTTGCCAGATCAATGATAAGCTGATAAATTTCATATTTTGCACCTACGTCGATACCACGGGTAGGCTCATCCAGAAGAAGTACTTCCGGATCGGTAAGAAGCCAACGTCCGATGATAACTTTCTGCTGGTTACCGCCGGAAAGAGAACGGATCTTGGCCTCCTGGGAAGGCGTTTTGGTACGCATGGCATCAATATAATACTGAGTATCCTCGCGCTGGGATTTTTCGTTGAGCCAGAATCCAAAGCGAAGGTGACGCTTAAGGCTGGAAATAACGGTGTTGGCCTTGATATCAAGAACACCGAAAATACCGGTTGCGCGGCGTTCTTCGGTGAGAAGAGCAAAACCGTTTTTGATGGATTCATGTGCGCTGCGGTTAAAGCAGGGTTTTCCGTCAAGAGCAATAGTTCCGCTCTTTCTGGTGCGGATTCCGAAAATGCTTTCAAGAGTTTCGCTTCGGCCGGAACTTTCAAGACCCGCAAGACCGAGGATCTCGCCTCTTCTTGCGTTGAAGGAAACATCCTTAAGCTGGTTATACATACCGGTGATGTTCTGAACTTCGAGAACAACATCGCCCACAACGTTGGTTTTGGGTGGGAACTGGTTGGTAAGTTCACGTCCTACCATCAGTCTGATGATATCGGCCATTTCAAGATTATCCGCATGTTCGGTAGCAATCCACTGACCGTCACGCATAACGGTGATATAGTCGGAAATGCGTTTGATCTCCGCCATTTTATGGGAGATATAGATGATGCCGACGCCTCTGTCACGAAGCATATTGATAATTTCGAAAAGATGCTCAACTTCCTGTTCGGTAAGAGAAGAAGTGGGCTCGTCGAAAACGATTATTTTGGAATTATAGGAAACTGCTTTGGCAATTTCAACCATCTGTCTCTGGGAAACAGACATGGTGCTCATGATACGGTGGGGATCAACGTCGATTCCAAGTTCGTCGAATACCGCCTTTGTATCCTTATACATTTTCTTTTCGTCAACTATAACTCCCGCAATTTTGGGATAACGTCCGAGCCAGATATTATCCATAACGCTGCGTTTAAGAGCCTGGTTGAGTTCCTGGTGTACCATAGCGACGCCGTTTTCCAAAGCTTCTTTACTGCTTTTGAAATTTATCTCCTTGCCGTCAAGAAGAATCTGGCCACCGTCTTTGGAATATATACCGAAGAGGCATTTCATAAGGGTGGATTTTCCGGCGCCGTTTTCTCCCATAAGAGCATGAACGGTTCCCGCTTTTAATTCAAAGTTTACGCCATCCAATGCTTTAACGCCGGGAAAAGTTTTTGTGATGCCGGTCATTTTCAGAATAACATTCTGATCCATAATTGCCCTTCCTCCTTTACTCAAAAAATAGAAAAAGCTTGTTCAAAGGTTGACAGAGAACGGCAAACAACACTGCGATATGCCGTAGTGGCGCTTGCCGTTCCCTGCCGGAAATTGAAGATGGACAGCTGCCGCTTAAGCGGCAGCTGGCCTTAAATCTTGTGGAGATATCTTAATATCAGCCGGTATAAGGTGCGAATGCAACGAAAAGTTTTGCAGCGCTGGCGGGAGCGATGGAGAAACGTTCGTCAGAAAGACCTGCGAAAGCTTCAACGGGAGCTTTGCCGCCGATGATTGCTTCAACGGTTGCGCGGATTGCTGCTGCCATACCAACGTTATCCTGTTTAACAGTACCGGTCATAGCGCCGTCAGGGATAAGTGCTTTTGCGCTGTCGGTTGCGTCAACGCCGAATACGGGAACAAGGTGACCGCCTTCTACGTTATAGCCTCTTTCCTGGAGGG
>JAZUAX010000006.1:0-17832 GCA_045638185.1 Oscillospiraceae bacterium
GCGGCAGCGGTGTTGCCGTCCATAGTTTTTTTAGAACGTGCCAATGTTTTTTTCAACTCCTTTTAAATAAACATAATTGAACATAATAATATTATCATGTATTTATGAATCTTTCAAATGTTTTTCAAAAACTTATATAAATTTACAAAAAAATATACAAATATATTCAAAATTTAATCCGCAATCCAAAAAAATAAAATTAAAAAACATGTCAGATTATCAAATTTGACGAATGATGTAAAATCGCTTAAGTTTGTGGAAATTATTGAAATATATATAACTTAGTAGTATAATATATCTTGGTATTATATTATATATAGGAGGCACTGCCATGGCTTCTAATTACAGCGTAAAATTTACAAGGATAATAAAAGAATTCAACCTTGAAAAAATATGGGCTCCGGAGGATATCAGCGATATTAAAATCAGCACAAACGAAGTCAACCGTCCCGGTCTTCAGTTGGCTGGTTTTTATGAACTTTTCGACCCGCTCAGAATTCAGATAATAGGAAAAACCGAATACAGCTATCTTAAAAATCTCGGAGCAAAAATGTATGAGGCGCTTGATGAATTCTTTTCCAGAAAGCCTATGGTAATTGTTTTTACCTGGAACCTTACTGTTGACAGAAGATTTATCTCTCTTGCAGAAAAATATAATGTTCCGATTTATCGTACATCTGAAATGACCTCGGAATTTATTGCAGGACTTACACAGACTCTTAGCGTTGCCCTTGCAAAAAGAATAAGCCGCCATGGGGTTCTTGTTGAAGTATATGGCGAAGGCGTTCTCCTTTATGGCGACAGCGGAGTCGGTAAATCCGAAGTTGCAATGGAACTTATCAAACGCGGCCATCGTCTTATTGCGGACGATGCTGTTGAAATCCGCCGTGTTTCAAACAGAAGCCTTGTTGGAACTTCTCCGGAAAATATCCGCCATTTTATGGAACTTCGCGGAGTAGGTATTATCAACGCAAGAAATCTTTTTGGTATGGGCGCAGTAAAAAAGAGTGCTAAACTCGATATGATAATCAACCTCGAGCCTTGGGATAATGACAAAGTTTATGATCGTATGGGCGCCGAAGATGTTTATACAAAAGTGCTTGATGTGGAAGTTCCTTTTTATACAATTCCCGTTCAGCCGGGAAGAAACATTGCAGTAATTGTAGAAGTTGCGGCAATGAATAACCGCCAGAAACGAATGGGCAATAATGCGGCTCTTGAACTTATGGAACGTCTGAGCATGCCTTCGTGGGATTTTGATGATGACCTCGGTGAATGGGATTCTTATTACGGACTTGATGAATAAGGAGGAGAAAAGTTTGGATAAAAACTCTTTCAAAGATTTTGCCATTGAGCATGGAATAAAATATCTTGAGCACGAAGAACTTTCGAAACACACCTCTTTTAAAATCGGAGGCCCGGCCGAAATTTTTGTAAAACCTTCTTCTGTAAAACAGGTTTCTGAAATTACAAATTATTGCAGAGAAAACAATGTTCCGCTTCTTCCTCTCGGAAAAGGTTCCAATGTTCTTGTTTCTGATAACGGAATAGACGGAGTTGTAATGTATTTCGGAAGTGATTTCGGAAAGATCAGACTTATAGATGAAGAAACGATTTATTGCGAAGCGGGTGCAGGTCTTGCGGCTCTTTGCAATTTTGCCCTTGAAAATGAACTCACCGGTCTTGAATTTGCTTATGGAATTCCGGGCTCTGCAGGCGGTGCTGTTTTTATGAACGCAGGTGCTTATGGCGGAGAAATCAAAGATGTAATCGTTTATGCGGACCATGTTGATAAAAACGGAGTATCCGGCAGATTTATCGGAGAAGAACTTCAGATGAGTTACCGTCACAGTGCTTACAGCGCAAAGGAATATTTTATAACCGGTGCGGCATTCAAACTCAAAAAAGGCGACAAAACTGAAATCAAGGCAAAAATGGACGATCTTCTCGGAAGACGTTTTGATAAACAGCCTATGGATAAACCTTCCGCCGGAAGCACTTTTAAAAGACCTGAAGGTGCTTTTGCTTCCGCGCTTATTGATCAATGCGGACTTAAAGGCTATAGGGTAGGCGGTGCGGAAGTCAGCACAAAACATGCTGGATTTGTTGTGAATATCGGCGGTGCAACTTGCGGTGATGTTCTCATACTCATCAAAGATGTTCAGGAAAAAGTTGAAAAAGATACCGGATTTTTCCTTGAACCGGAAGTGGAAATTTTAGAATAATAAAAGAAAGGGCGGAAATACAAAATGTCCTTTGCGGCAAAATTAAAAGACGAGCTTTGCAAAGATGTTCCGGAGCAGGAAAGTGCGCTTCACGCACTTCTTTACGGATTCCTGCTTTTTTCACATAAATTCAGCGCGGACGAAATAAGCTTTGCTGTTGTTCATGAACCTACAGCAAGACTTTTTGCAGAAGCACTTGCTACACATTGTGGAATTTCTGCAAAAATTGTTTTCCATGAAAGAGCCAGAGGAACTCTTTATAAGGTAAGCATCGAAAAAGCTTCTGAAAGAAGGAAAATTCTTGAAGCTTTTTACCATGCACCGAAGGAACCCAGCCTCAGGATCAACCGCGCGAATATCGAAAACGAGGAAGATGTTCCTTATTTCCTCAGGGGTGCATATCTTGTTTGCGGAAGTCTTACAGATCCTCATAAAGAATATCATATGGAATTTGGCGTAAGCTACATGAACCTTTGCCGTGACCTTTCAACGCTTATCGGAGAGGTGCTTCCGCAGCCTAAAAGCACTGTTCGCAGAGGTTCTTACATAGTTTATTATAAAGAGAGCGAAAACATCGAAGATATGATAACCTATATCGGTGCGATGATTTCTTCTCTTGAAATGATGAACATAAAAATTGAAAAAGATATAAAGAACAGGGTTAACCGCAGAATGAACTGCGATAATGCCAATATGGACAAAACCCTTAATGCTTCTATGCAGCAGGTGGAAGACATAAAATATATATTTGAAAAAAAGGACGAAAGTTTTTTACCGGATGAGCTTTTGCAGGTTGCAAAGCTCCGTCTTGAAAATCCGGAAATGTCTCTTCGTGAACTTTGTGAATCCGTCAACCCGCCGCTTTCCCGCTCCGGAGTTAACCACAGACTTAAAAAAATCGGCGAAATAGCCAATGGATTAAGAAATGGAAAAATTGAGTAAAATGGAACAGATGTATACAAAAAAAGAAATAATCAGGCAGATGTTTAAAATCGGAATTCCGGTTGCGGCGCAGAACTTTGTTTCTGTTCTGGTAAATATGCTTGATACAATTATGATAGGCTCCGTTGGCGAAGCTCAGCTCGGCGCAATCAACCAGGTAAACTCGCTTTATCTTTTCTTCAACATGTTTGTATGGGGAATAAGTATGGGTACTGTTGTAATCACCGCAAGATATTGGGGACAGCAGAAAGTGGATCCTATCAGAGATATGATCGGTCTTGCAATGAAAATAAATATAATTGCAGGACTTTTGCTTTCTGCGGTAACGCTTACTGTTCCGCAGGTTGTTATGAGAATTTTTGCAAGCGATCCGGAAGTAATTGCTTACGGAATCGAATATCTGCGGATAATGGGTTGGTTCTACGTATTTCCGGCTATTTCCACAACATTCCTTTCCAATCTCCGTGCAATCCACGATGTAAAAATTTCTGTTGTGGTATATACAACTGCCTGCCTTACAAACCTTGCGCTTAACTGGGTGCTCATTTATGGTAACCTCGGTGCTCCGAGACTTGAAGTTGCCGGTGCGGCAATTGCAACTGCAATAAGCAAGACAGTGGAACTTACTCTTGTGCTCGTTTATATGTATAAATTTGAGCGCCGCCTTAATTTCAGAATGCACTATGTTTTTGCAAAAACAAGACAGTATATTCCATCTTTCCTCAAATTCGGAATTCCGGTTTTCTTCAGCGAATTTATATGGGGATTTGGAATGACAATGCAGTCTGCAATTCTCGGCCAATACAGTAAGGAATTCCTTGCTGCATACAGCCTTGTTCTGGTAATTCTTGATCTTTCAACTGTTGCAATGTGCGGTTTCTCGAATTCTTCGCTCATACTGCTTGGTAATATGATAGGTGCAGGAAAAGACCAGGAAGCAAAAAAATGGAGCAAATTCTTCGTTTTTGGTGGTCTTGGTGTAGGCGTTTTTATGGCTGCAGTTATTATGATAATAAGACCTTTTGCACCCGGATTTATTGTTTGTTCCGAAACCACAGCAAATTATATTCTCAGCATGCTCTTGGTCTGTGCCTATATTGATGTTTGTTATGGAATGAGTTGGAATCTTGGCGCAGGAGTTCTCCGCGCAGGCGGCGATACAAGTTTTGTGGCAAAAATCGATGTCGGTTCTGCAATTTTTATGAAAGGCGTAGTCGGTGCTGTTTGCGGACTTTTGCTTAGGCTCGACCCGCTTCTTGTAATGGCAATTGTATGCAGTGATGAATTTTTGAAAGCTGTAATTTTTTTAGTAAAATATTTTAAAGGAGATTGGCTCCGCCACGGAATGACAGTACATCAGGAGGAACCTGAACTTATTTAAAAAAACAAGGAGGAAAACATGAGCTTTGCACATCTTCATCTCCATACCGAATACAGCCTGCTCGATGGTGCTTGCAGAATAAAAAAGCTTATTCCGCGCGTTAAAGAACTTGGCCAGACAGCTGTTGCCATAACTGACCACGGAGCAATGTATGGTGTAATTGATTTTTACCGTGAAGCAAATAAATACGGAATAAAAGCGGTAATAGGCTGCGAAGTTTATGTTGCAAACCGTTCCCGTTTCAGCAAGGAACACCTTATGGACTGGAGCTACCACCTGGTTCTTCTTTGCGAAAATAATACCGGTTATAAAAACCTTATAAAACTTGTTTCCTCCGGTTTTACCGAAGGATTTTATAAAAAACCGCGTGTTGATAAAGAACTTCTGAAGAAACATCACGAAGGTTTAATTGCGCTTTCCGCATGTCTTGCGGGTGAGATTCCGCGTAATCTTACCCAGAATGATTATGAAACTGCGAAGAAGGTTGCACTCGAATATCGCGATATTTTCGGTGAAAATAACTATTTTATCGAAATTCAGGATCACGGTCTTGCAGATCAGAAGAGAATTCTTCCAAATCTTATAAAACTTTCAAAAGAAACAGGAATTCCGCTTGTTGCAACTAACGACTGCCATTACATCAATAAAGATGATGCAAAAATGCAGAATGTTCTCGTTTGTATCGGAACCAACCATACTGTTAATGAAGATAACGATATGGCTTTTGAAACAGAGGAATTTTACGTAAAATCCGAAGAGGAAATGCGTGAGATTTTCTCTTTCGTTCCGGAAGCAATCGAAAATACCCAGAAAATCGCCGACCGCTGCAATATGACTTTTGAATTCGGTCACACAAAACTTCCGGCGTTCGAAGTTCCGGATGGCCGCGACAACGTTGAATATTTTGAAAGTATGTGCAAGGAAGGCCTTTACCGCAGATACGGAGAAAACCCTGATCCGGAACTTTGGGAAAGACTTAACTATGAACTCGGTGTAATCGAACGAATGGGATATGTAAACTATTATCTCATTGTTCATGATTTTATAAATTATGCGAAAAGTGTAGGAATTCCTGTCGGTCCCGGACGTGGCTCAGGCGCAGGAAGTATCTGTGCTTACTGTATCGGAATAACCGATATTGACCCGATAAAATATCATCTTCTTTTCGAGCGTTTCCTTAACCCGGAGCGTGTTTCCATGCCTGACTTCGATATCGATTTCTGTTATGAACGCCGCCAGGAAGTTATAGAATATGTTAACCGTAAATATGGTGAGGATCATGTTGCACAGATCATAACTTTTGGAACCCTTGCCGCAAGAGCGGCAATCCGTGATGTCGGCAGAGCGCTTGGAATGGCATATCAGGACGTTGATAAAGTTGCAAAACTTATTCCGACGGATCTTCATATGACTATTGAAAAAGCGCTTACAATTTCTTCCGAACTCAAAGCGCTTTATGATACCGACCCCAAGATTTATGAACTTATCGACACCGCAAGAAGAGTGGAAGGAATGCCGAGGCATTCTTCCGTTCATGCGGCGGGTGTTGTAATTGCTCCGGAACCTGTTACCGAATTTGTTCCGGTTGCAAAACCGGATGAATCCGTTGTAACCCAGTTCACCATGACCACCCTTGAGGAACTGGGACTTCTCAAAATGGATTTCCTCGGACTTCGAAACCTTACTGCAATAAGCGATTGCGAAAAAGCAGTCCGTAAGCGTATTCCGGATTTTGATATTTCAAAAGTTCCGGACGGCGATCCCGAAGTTTATGAAATGCTTACAAAAGGTGCCGCACAGGGCGTTTTCCAGTTCGAATCTGCGGGTATGAGAAGCGTGCTCATGGGTCTCGGCCCGAAATCTATCGAGGATCTTACGGCAGTTATTTCTCTTTATCGTCCCGGACCGATGGATTCAATTCCGAAGTATCTTGAAAACAGCCACCATCCGGAAAAAGTTACTTATAAAACGCCGCTCCTTAAACCTATACTTGATGTTACTTACGGATGTATCGTTTATCAGGAGCAGGTTATGGAAATAGTCCGTAAACTCGCAGGTTATTCCTACGGAAGAGCGGACCTTGTCCGCCGCGCAATGAGTAAGAAAAAACTCGATGTTATGGCGCAGGAAAGGGAATATTTCGTCCACGGAAAATTTGATGAAAACGGAAATCTCGAACTTCCGGGTGCAGTACGAAACGGTGTTCCGGAGAAAATTGCAAACGAGATTTTTGATGAAATGAGCTCTTTTGCGTCCTATGCTTTCAACAAATCTCATGCGGCAGCTTATGCAACGGTTGCTTACCGCACTGCTTATCTTAAATGCCATTTTCCCGGAGAATATATGGCGGCACAGCTCAGTTCCGTTCTTGATAACACCGATAAAGTAATAGAATATATCGGTGAATGTCAGAAAATGGGTCTTAAAGTTCTTGGTCCGGACGTTAATAAATCCGAAAGCGGATTTATCTGGGATGGCGAAGGCGTTCGTTTCGGACTTCTCGCAGTCAAAAACCTCGGCCGAGGAATTATTCGCGACATTATTTCTGAACGCCAGATGAATGGAAAGTATAAAGGCTTTACAGATTTCTGCAAGCGTGCTTATGGTCGTGAACTTAATAAAAGAACCCTCGAAAGCCTCATAAAATGCGGTGCGCTGGATTCTTTCAGCGTAAACCGCCGCCAGATGCTTTCCGGATATGAATCTATTCTTTCTTCCATCGATGCAGAAAAGAAAGCAAACGTTTCAGGTCAGATGAGCCTTTTCGGAGGTTTTGAAGAGGAACACGTCGAGGAAGATAATCTTCCGAGAGTTTCCGAATATTCTCTCCGAGAGCTTCTTAATATGGAAAAAGAAACCACGGGTCTTTATCTTTCCGGACATCCGATGAATGAATATAACGATATTCTGGAAAAAATCGGAGCAAGCAAAGTTCTTGATATTAAGAGAATGAATACGGAAGAAGGAGATAAACGAGTTCGCCTTTGCGGAATTGTTCTGAGCAAAAAAATGAAGACCACAAAGAGCAACGACGTTATGGCTTTTGTAATGCTTGAGGATACCACGGGAAGCCTTGAAACGCTTGTTTTTCCTAGAACTCTTCAGGAAAGCGGCGGAATAATCAACGTTAACGAAGCCGTTGTTGTTGAAGCAAGGGTTTCTTCCCGTGAAGACGAAGAAACAAAACTTGTTGCAGAAAGATTTCTTACTGTTGAAGAAGCACAGAGGATACCTTTTACACAGAATTTCGGATATCAGAGGAAATCTGCACAGATTCAGAAAACGGAATCTGCTCCGATAAATAATCCTGCTTCGGTTCAGCAAAAGTCTTCAACAAGCGGACTTTTTATCCGAGTCCCTTCGGAAAATTCTGCTGAATATAAAAAAGCAATGGATTTTCTTGCGGTTTTTGAAGGCCTTACTCCGCTTTATATTCATTTTGCGGATATTAAGAAAACCGTTAAAGCACCGACAAAACTCTGGGTGGATACAAATATTGAAAACGGATATGTTATAAAACGCCTTGCGAAAATCATCGGCGAGGAAAATGTAGTTTTAAAATAATTTTCCGTTTTGGAATAAAATATTGATATCATGCGGTATTTTTTTTATACTTACTTAATTGAAAAGGAGGGGAATGGATGAAGAAAATAATTTGTTTTTTGCTTGCGTTTCTTATGGTTGTTTCAGTTTCGGGATGTTCAAAAACTGAAGAAACCGAAATAATCGAAAATGAAGTTTTGCTCGGACAAAGTTCTTCCGAAAGCAGTTCGGAGGAAATCAGAATACCGGAAAGCAGCGAAAGTTCTTCCGTTTATGTATCTTCTGAAAGCGAAAGTTCCGAAACTTCTTCAGAAAGCAAGCCGGAAAGCAGTTATTCGTCCTCCTCGGAACAGGAAACGAGTTTTTCTTCATCAAGCGAATCCTCTTCAGAAAGTTCATCGGTTTCATCTTCTTCCGAAAGCTCGTCTTCGGAAGAATCCTCGGAAAGCTCTTCTTCGGAAGAAGCAAAAGAGCCTGCGCAGAATACATATGCTCCTTCAGGCGAAACAAAGGCAATATGGATTTCCTATCTTGAATATCAGTCAATTTTACAGGGAAAAACCAAAAAACAGTTCAGCAGTAATATAAAAACAATGTTTGCGAACATTGCAGAAGATGGTTTCAACACGGTTTTTGTTCATGTCCGTTCCCACAGCGACGCAATGTATGAATCTGATATTTTCCCATGGTCAGTATATTGCACAGGAACAGAAGGAAATGATCCCGGGTTTGATCCTCTTGAAATAATGGTTTCCGAAGCACATTCTGTTGGTCTTAAAATTGAAGCATGGATAAATCCTTATAGAATAAAAGGAAATTCCAACACCGAAAAAATTGCAAGATCAAGTCCGGCATATAAATGGCTAAATACCGAAAAAGTAATTGTTCTCGACAGCGGAATCTATTATAATCCGGCAGATGAAGATGTTATTGAGCTTATTATTTCCGGAGTTGAGGAAATTGTAAAAAATTACGATGTTGACGGAATTCATTTTGATGATTATTTTTATCCGACAACGTCGGAATCTTTTGATAAAAAACATTATAACGATTATAAATCAAACGGCGGAAAGCTTAAACTTGCGGAATGGCGCAGACAAAATGTCAATACACTTATAAAAGAAGTTTATTCAGCAATAAAAGCAGAAGACAGTTCCTGCCGTTTCGGAATAAGTCCTGCCGGAAACATGGACCAGAATTACAACAGTCTTTACTGTGATGTTTATACATGGGTAACGAGTAAAGGATATGTGGATTATATCTGTCCCCAGATATATTTTGGTTTTAACAATAAATCCAAACCATATCTTGATGTTCTTTCTGAGTTCAGCGAAATGATTACAAGAAGTGATGTTGAACTTATTGTCGGTCTTGCTGCGTATAAATCCGGAACGGAAGATACTTATGCCGGAGACAGCGGAAAGAAAGAATGGATAAAGAACAATGATATTCTTGCCAGACAGGTCATTGCGGCGAGAGAGGAAAAACATTATTCCGGTTTTGCGCTTTATCGTTATGATTCGGTTTATAACCCGGCTTCCGGAGTAAAATCCGCAGTCAGGGCAGAAATGGAAAGTCTTCTGGAGATAATCTGATTTTTGGGAAACCTATAAAAAGGACGGAAAAAACTTTATGAAAAAATTCTTTTTAAACAAAAAGCTGATGACAGCAGTTTTAAGCTTAAGCCTTGTGCTTGTTATTGGCGGAATAGCGGTTTTTGCGGCTTTTCAAAGCGGTCTTCCCGGAATCGACAGAATTATGGAAAGCTTTGAACTTCCGGAAAATGTTTTTAAACCGGAAGATACTCCTATAGAAGATCCTCAGGAGAATGCAGAGGAAAATAATGTCGATCTTAACGATGTCACAATAAATCCTGTTGAACCTCCTGTTCAGGAAGAACCAAAAGTTGAAAATGTTGTTGAAGGACCTATCGTCTATCGTGCGCCGGAAAGAATGATGGCAATAACTCTTTCGGCGGGGATCGATTTTTATACCGATTCTTCTGCAAGTGCGGAAGATGTTAAAGAATCAATCAATAAAGCAATTGCTGATGCAAAAGCTCTTTCTGCAAACACCATTTTCATAGAAACTTCTTTTGGAGAAACTGTTCTTTATAAATCAGAAGATATGCCGCAGGCAAAAATGAGCTTTGATATGCTCAGCTATGTTTCAGAAAGAGCAAAAGCGGAAGGACTTTTTGTTTATGCTGTTTTAGATGTGCTCAAAACAAACAATTCGGGAAAATCCGAAACGTCTTTCCTGCTCAACAGTGAACAGCTTTCCGTAATCGGAAGAAATGCTTCTGCTTTGAGCACATATGATCTTGACGGCATTATGCTCAATACTTTTACAGTTGATTCCAGCGGAAACACCTATGCTGATTATGCAAAATTCGGCAGCGGAATGGGATACGAAAATTATCTCCGGTCCAATGTGGAAGCAGCTGTAACTGCAGCTTATAGAGCGGTTAAAAGAGAGAACCCGGGAATTGCGGTTGGCCTTGCAGTTGATGCCGTTTGGGCAAATAATGCAACAATTGAAGAGGGAAGCAAAACCGAATCCGTTTATGAAAGCTTTGTTGATGGTTTTGCTAACACAAAGAAATTTGTTGAAGAAGGTCTTGCGGATTTTGTTGCAGTTAAGAGCACATATTCTACCGGAAATAAGAATGCAAAATTTGCAGACTATATGGAATGGTGGAACGGAATTGTTCCGGAAGATGTTCCGCTTTATATTTTCCAATATGCAACGAAAGCATGCACCGATGAAAAAGGCTGGAGCGATCCTTCGGAGCTTTCCGACCAGGTTATTTCTGCAGAGAAACTTAGCGGATTTAAAGGAAGTGTTTTTGATTCCCTTGCTGCACTTCAGAAGAACCCTAAACAATCGACGGATGCTCTTATTCAGTATCTTACTGAAAATATAGATCCGAGTTTCCTTCTTACACAGCTTGAACTTACCAGACCTTCCAAACTCACATATTCAACTTATGATACCGTCGCGGTTTTTGCAGGTGCTTCCGATATCAACTTTGATCTTTTTATGAACGGAACGAAAGTAAAACGCGATTCCAACGGCGCATTTATGCTTACAATGGCACTTTCGCCCGGTGTAAATACGTTTAAATTTGAACATAAGGAAAAAACAATTACATATAACATTACCAGAAATGTTCTGGTACTCAAGGAAGTAACTCCGCTCGGAAACGTAACGGTTGGCGGTGGAATGAGCATAACTGTAACAGCTCTTGCTTATGAAGGTTCCGTTGTAACAGCAACCCTCGGTTCCAATACGGTAACTCTTAAACAAAGCACAGAAGCCGACGATTCAACCGAGGAAGAACAGGACTCCACTTACGTAACCTATACCGGAATGCTTTCTGCTCCGCCTTCAGGAACAGAAGAACAGGGAATAGGAAATATTGTTGTTAAAGGAATCTGGGAAGGTAATACCGAAACAAAAGAAGGCGCTTATGTAACTGTTTCTGCAAAAGCGAAAGCGGGCGGACTTGTTGAAGTTACCGCAAAAGCTGCGGAAACTTTCCCGACAAATGTCCTTAACGACCTTTCTGATTATGATTGTTATCCGCTCGCAAAAGGAACAAGGGATTATGTTGTAGGCGATGAAATCGTTTATGTTGAAGGTTCCAAAACCTTTACATATTACAACCTTCAATCCGGACAGCGTGTTTACACTAAAGATGTAAGTCCTGTTTCGGGAGAACTGGGCGGAAATAAAATTGAGAATATGACTGTTTCCGCAAACAAGAGATATACTTATGTAACTTTTGAAATGGAACAGCGGGTTGCTTACATAGCAAAATATTCCAGCAGCGAGTTTACGATTGAATTCTTCTATACAAATGATACTCCCGGAGACCTGAATCTTAACTGCACTCCGCTTTTTGATTCCGCAAAATGGAATGGTTCCACACTTAGCCTTAAGCTGAGTACAAAATCCGGCTTCCTCGGATATACTGCTTATTATGAAGACGGCGATCTTGTTTTCCGCTTCAATAACCCAACAGGAACCTCAAGCCTTTCCGGTGTTCCTATTGTAGTTGACGTAGGACACAGTGCTCTCGGTGTAGGAGCGCTTGGATTCCTCTCTGATTACGGAGAATATGAAATTAACCTCGCGGTAGGAAAATACCTTAAACAGGAGCTTCAGGACCGCGGAGCAACGGTTTATATGATGGATACGGTAAACCAACGTCCAAGCCTTGAGGATAGAGTTGCCTATGCTTCCGGAAAAGATCCTCTTGTTTTCGTAAGCGTTCACTGCAATTCGGCAACATCCAGCAGCGGATACGGAACAGAATGTTTCTATTTCACAAGATTCTCCAATAACCTTGCATCCTATTTTTCTTCCAATGTTGCATCTGCAATCGGAACAAAGGACAGAGGAGATATGATAGGACGTTATTACGTAACCAGAACCCAGGAATATCCTTCAGTACTCGGCGAAATAGGATTTGTAAGTAACGAATCTGATTATTACAAACTTATTAAGAGCAGTTATCAGCGTGATATTGCTGAAGCGATTGCAGATTCCATTTCTTCTTATCTTTATTCTGCAGGTAAAAACGGAGAATATAGTTACGGAACTCAATCCACGGACGGAGCAAGCAGCTATGAACCGCCGGAAGAATCTTCTTCCGAATCGGAATGGGAAGAAGAAGAGGAAAGTTCTTCGAGTTCAGAGTCTGAATCCGAATCAGAATCCGAATCCTCCTCGGAAGAAAGCAGCTCTGAAGAGAATAATTTATTTGGATAACAAAAAATACCTTTGGCTTTGCCAAAGGTATTTTT
Organism: Oscillospiraceae bacterium; assembly: GCA_045638185.1. Taxonomy (GTDB): domain Bacteria; phylum Bacillota; class Clostridia; order Oscillospirales; family Ruminococcaceae; genus UMGS1668. The sequence continues at coordinate 12,903 of JAZUAX010000006.1, forward strand.
TTGTTCTTTTTTTCATATTAAATTATGAAAAAAGGAGGCATAATTTTATGGAACACAGAAAAAAGAAAAAACATTATTTCATTAAATTCTTGGTTTTGATATCAATTTTTTGCGGAATTATATTATATTCGGCTTCATTTAAAGTTACAATGGAACTTCTTGACAGCAGAATAAATGATGGACTGAAAGTTTTGGGAATGGAAACTGATTTTTCATTTTTTACAATGCTTTCAGATTTTTCAAAAACAACGATAAACAAAACGGAATATTGGATTGAAATTATAAAAGAAAATATTGAAAATAATGATATAAAAATAAAATCCGTTCCGTCAATAAAAATAACATGCGCGGCAAAATTTCCTTTGAAAAATTATAATATAACTTCTGATTTCGGAAAAAGAAAAGATCCTTTTTCGGGAGAAGAAAATATCCACGGCGGAATAGATATAGCTGCGGAAAAGGGAAGTGATATTACCGCTGCATGGCCGGGAAGAATAGTTGAGACAGGATTTGATATTATATATGGAAATTATATTATGATAGAACATTCAAAGGATTTTTTTACTAAATACTGTCACCTTTCAAAAATAAATGCGATAAAAAATGAATTTGTGCTGACAAAAGAAAAAATAGGTGAGGTTGGAAATACAGGACGTTCTACCGGAAACCATCTCCATTTTGAAGTAATTATTGATGAAATTAAAATAGACCCTATGGAGTGCTTTGAGTTTTGATAGATTTTACTGTGCTCAAAACAAAAGTTTATGTTTCGCCGTTTTTCTTTTCGGTGCTCACATTGATATTGCTTTTGGATAAAACCGGAATTTCCGGATATGCAGTTTTGTTTTCGTTATTGCACGAAATGGGACATATTCTGGCTTTGCTGTGCAAAAAAATCAGACCGAAAGCTGTTGTTGTAACGCTCTTTGGAATACATATCGAACTTCCCGGGAATTTGGGAACAACAGAAAAATGCATAGTACTTATGGCAGGTTTTACCGCAAATTTTTTGTTGGGAATTTTTTTCTTTTGTGTTGGAAAAACAGATTTGGCTGTTATAAATATTTTTCTTGGAATTTTTACAGCGCTTCCGATTGCATCAACAGACGGAGGAAGCATTTTAAAAACTGTTCTGGAAGAATTTTTTTCGCATAAGGCCGAAAAGATTTTTAAATTTGTTTCGGGAATATTTGTTTCGATTTTTTTATTATTTTTAATTCTGGTTTTCATTTTGACAAAAAATGTTTTTATTTTTATTACAGTTTTTTATATGATTTTCTGTACAATAAAAACAGCCGTCGGTTAAGACGGCTGTTTTTTTTACTTGTTTTTGACAATTTTCCAATATGTAAAAACATTTATCAGAATTGTTATAAGAAAAATCATTCTTGAATAAATTTCAAGGGTGTTTGCAGTATCAAGAACGGCAGAAAAATCGTTGACAGATATTTTATAATCGGTATAAACAGATCCCATCCAGATTGAAGCGGCGCAGCAGGCTTCGCTGAAAAGAGAAATCTGCATAGCTTTTTGAATTGAAAATTTGTTTCCGAAAAACAGATTGAAAAGAGCAAAAACAACGGCATTTCCACCAAAAAGGAACATAAAAAGCCCAATAAAACTCGATGTAGGAAAAGAAAACTCTATATTCCGCTGATAGCCGGAAACAGCATCAAAAATTATAAACGCATTGGCAAGCAAAATTGTTGCAAGAAATATAACTATTATAAAAATTTGTCTTGTTTTTTCAAATTTCATCTCTTTTTTAGAAATTTCGATTATATCTTTCGCAAGAGAATCGTTTTCGGGTTTTGTGCAAGTTTTTTCTCCTTTGATAAGTTCTGTTATGGAAATTCCAAGTTCTGCTGAAAGCGGTTCAATAATTGAAATATCGGGAAAACCTTTTCCGTTTTCCCATTTTGAGATTGCAGCCGTTGAAATATTAAGTTTTTCTGCAAGTTCTTTTTGGGTAAAACCATTTTCGATGCGGAGTTCTTTTATAAGTTTTCCTGTTTTTATAATATCCAAAAAATCATCTCCTTAGATGGTTAAATTTTATCATGGCATATTGTTTTTGTAAATCAACGCTTTGTAAACTTCGGAAAATCTTTATTTAATGCGGCTTTATTAAATCGTGCTATTGAAAAATATTTAAATGTTATGATATACTTATATAGTTATACAGGAAAGGAGGAATCGCTTTGCCTGCAATTCCAGAAAAAGTTTTTAACCTTGTTCAGAAACCCGCAAGATATTGCGGAGGTGAACTTAACAGCATTGTTAAAAATAAAAATGATGTTTCCGTAAGATTTGCTTTCTGTTTCCCGGACCTTTACGAAGTGGGAATGAGCCATCTCGGAATGAAAATACTCTACAGCCTTCTCAACAAAGATCCGGAGGTCTGGTGCGAAAGAGTTTTTGCTCCGGATACGGATATGGAAAAAATTCTCCGTGAAAACGGCTATCCGCTTTTTGCGCTTGAAAGCCGAGATTCTATCGGAGATTTCGATATGATCGGTTTTACTCTTCAGTATGAACTTTCATACACCGGAATCCTCAATATGCTCGATCTTGCCGGAATTCCTGTTCGCGCAGAGGACAGAACCGAGCTTAAAAATCTTGTTGTAGCGGGCGGTCCCTGTTCCTGCAACCCGGAACCTATTGCGGATTTTATCGATCTGTTTATGCCAGGTGAAGGAGAAGAGGTCCTTCCGGAAGTTGTAAATCTCTATAAAGTTGCAAAAAAAGAAGGATGGAGCAAAAAACAGTATCTTTGTGAAGCTGCAAAGATTCCCGGAGTTTATGTGCCTTCTCTTATCGACGTTGTCTATAACGAAGATGGCACCGTAAAGGAATTTATTCCGAAAGAAAGCGCCGTTCTTCCTATTACAAAACGCATAATCAAAGATCTTGACAGCGTTTTCTATCCGGATAAATTTGTTGTTCCTTTTATTGATATAGTTCATGACAGAAGCCAGCTTGAACTTATGCGCGGATGTATCCGCGGCTGCCGTTTCTGCCAGGCTGGTTTTATTTACCGCCCGGTTCGTGAAAAACGTTTCAGCACTCTTTGCAAAGATGCACATAATCTTTGCGACAGCACCGGTTACGAAGAACTTTCTCTCACTTCACTCAGCACCAGCGATTATGGCGAACTTGAACCGCTTCTCGATGACCTTCTGGAATGGACTCCGAAGGAACACGTTAATCTTGCTGTTCCGTCCCTGCGCGTTGATAACTTCAGCGAAAGCCTTCTTCAGAAAATAAGCAAGGTCCGCAAAAGCGGACTTACCTTTGCTCCGGAAGGCGGAACCCAGAGAATCCGCGACGTTATCAATAAAAATGTTACCGAAGAAGAAATAATGGAAACATGCAAAACCGCTTTTGAAGGTGGATATACTGCTGTTAAACTTTATTTTATGATTGGCCTTCCCACCGAAACCGATGATGACGTAAGAGGAATTGTTGAAACCGCGCAGCGCGTTGTAAATCTTTTCTACAGCCTTCCCAATAAACCGAAAGGCAAGGGTGTTCAGGTAACATGCAGCGTTGCGAGCTTTGTTCCGAAACCTTTTACTCCGTTCCAGTTTGAACCTCAGGACGCTAGAGAGGAGCTTCATAGAAAACAGGAAGTAATGCGCTCTGCCGTTCACAGCAGAAAAATCAATCTCGATTGGCATGACGCAGAAACTTCTTATCTTGAAGCTGTTCTTGCAAGAGGAGACAGAAAAATCGGTAAAGTTATTGAAACTGCATGGCGTAAAGGCTGCAACCTTGACAGTTGGGATGAATATTTCAAGTTCGATGTTTGGATGGAATCTTTTGAAGAATGTGGCATAAAACCTGAATTTTATGCAAACCGCACCAGAAGTTATGACGAAGTTATGCCCTGGGATATTTTCGATTATGCTGTTACCAAAAAATTCATAGTCAATGAAAATAAAAAAGCTCATGAAAGCGTTACAACTCCCAACTGCCGCCAGAAATGTTCCGGCTGCGGGGCAAACTGCCTGAAAGGGGGAGTTTGTTTTGAATAATGTAACTGAATTTATCGACGTAAGACTTTTTTATACCAAAACAGGAAGTGCGAAATATATCTCTCATCTTGACGTTATGAGAGCTTTCCAACGCGCTTTAAAACGCTCTAAAATTGATTTCTGGTATACCGAAGGATTTCATCCCCATCTTTATCTCACTTTTGCTCTGCCGCTTTCTCTCGGCTATGAAAGCGTTGCAGAAAGTGTTGATTTCCGCCTTGTTTCTCCGATGCCGTATGAGGAAGTTGTGCATAGAATAAACAAAGTTCTTCCTGTTGGTTTTAAAGCTATTGCTGCAGGAAAACCGAAAATGGACGCAAAGCAGATCCGTTTTGCCGATTATGAAATTTCATTTGAAGCAGAAGGAAGAGATGTTGAAGAAACCCTTGCAGAATGGTACAGATGTTTTGACAAAGAATATGTTCCGGTAATCAAAAAGACAAAAAGCGGCGAAAAAGAAATCGATATCAAACCTCATATCAAACTTTCCAAACTTGAATATAAAGAGGGAAGATATTGCTTAAGAGCAAGACTTGCTTCCGGGGTTGAACTCAATATAAACCCTGATCTTGTCTTTGCAGCTTTCCAGAATTTTTCCGGTTACCGTCCGGATGACGTAAAAGTTAAAAGAATGGCTGTATATAACGAAAAAATGGAAAAATTCCGCTGATTTTTTGAAAATAATACTTGCAATTATATTTTGCTTGTGTTATTATAATAAGGCTGTTTAGTATGCCTAAACGGCGCTGTCGCATTCCCGGCGACATGAACGACAAAAAATATGTCGGGCGGACAGTCCTCTGTCAATGGTGTCCATTGAGTATGAATGTCTGAAAAATAACAAGGAGGATATTTGAAATGGATGCACTTAAACTTATTTCCCAGGACTGCCT
>JAZUAX010000007.1:0-17145 GCA_045638185.1 Oscillospiraceae bacterium
CGGATGGTTTCTGCCGGTTCAAGTACTTTATCCATAAACGGAGCAAATACTTCGTTGATGGCTCTTGCAAGAACGACACCGATGTCGTTATAGGGGAAGTCAAGTCGGAGGCCAAGCGGTCTTAGGAAGACAATGGTTCCACTCAACTCCTTGGCTCACAGAACGACATGGCTACGATCCGACTTCGGATGGTTTCTGCCGGTTCAAGTACTTTATCCATAAACGGAGCAAATACTTCGTTGATGGCTCTTGCAAGAACGACACCGATGTCGTTATAGGGGAAGTCATCTTTTCCTTCATAAGGATGATAGATGAGGTTACCGACGCCGCCGGAGAAAGTTACGTATCTGATTTCTTCGATATCGTGAAGCGGGTGGTCGGTGGTCATGATTTTAAGATCGTCCATGTCGAAGGTTTTGAAACCAAGGGTGGTTGCAAGTACCTGTGCCATGAGTACGCAAGCTTTATAGATTTCCTTATATTCGATTTTATTACCGACTTTAAGGTTGATATTATGTTTTGCACAAAGTTTTCCGAGATGGTCAGAAATGTAAAGGATTTTGCCGGTGGAATCAAGTTTGATAAGACGTCCGCCGATATCGAAGCATCCGGTATCTACAGGGCGGTTTTCTTTAAATACAGCAATGTTGGAAGTACCGCCGCCGATATCGCAGTTAGCGGTTACAACATGTTTCTGAATGGACATTGCAGAAGTTCCTGCTCCGCGTCCTGCGATAACACCTTCAAGGTCGTTACCTGCAGTTGCAACTACGAAGTCGCCTGCCATACCGGACATGAAGTTAAGAACGGTTCTTGCGTTTTCTTTTCTTGCGGTTTCACCGGTAATGATTACTGCACCGGTATCGATATCTTCGGCTCTGAGCCCCGCAGCTGCATATTCGCCTACGATAATGCTATGTACCGCATCTTCATCGATGGTTCTTTCATCGATAAGAGGAGTGGTATAAATTTTACTTTCGTAAACAACCTCTTTATTAGTGATCTCGATTCTCGGGACCATATATTCACCGGAAGTGTTTTCGATAGTGAATCGGCTGAAAATAACCTGTGTTGTGGAAGTACCGATATCAATACCTGCGCTGAGTATCTTCTCTTTCATACTTCAATCTCCTTTGACTTTTCATTTTCTATCTGAAATGCTAAGCACAAATTGCCTTTAATAATCCGTAAGGTCAAGATTTTCAATCAAATCTATAAGTTCCTGGATTCCTTGGCGGTCGTAAGAACTTGTCCTTACAATTTTGCTGGCACCGGACATTCTGAGGAAATTTTCCGCAATTGCAATTTCCTCTTCGGTCTTGCCATCGATTTTAGTTACAACGCCGATGGTAGGTTTTGCAAAAGTCATACTGAACATCTGCGGAAGTCTTCCCATGGTGTTGCCGGCGTCATGCACAAGAACAACTACATCTGCATCGCAGGCTGCTATTATGCAGGCACGCCAAAGTCCGCTTTGGTCTATGTATTCCCCGGGAGTATCGATCGCATCATCGTGAACGATAATTTCCTGGGTTTTCTTATATTCGATAACCTCGTTGTGCATTGCCTGAAGGAGCGTGGTTTTGCCGACCCTTGAACGTCCCATCAGAATTATCTTGCGAGGTTTCTTTTCTTCTGCCATCAGCTTCTGGTAATTTTAACCGTGGAATATTTCATATCCTCAAAACGGTCGATTACAGCGTTAAGAGCAGAATCGACTGCGCCGATTTCGCCAACGAAAACAACCGCACCAGAAAAACGGTCAACAAAGCCAAGTTTGATTCTTGCTGCCTTGGTGCAGATATCCGCAGCGATAATAGCGCTTTCAGAGGGTGTGATAGTGATGATGCCGATAGCCTCGGTGAACTCATCGGTGAGTCCAAGTTTTTTGTAGATCATTCTGTCCGGTTTGGAAATTCTGTGGGCAAGAGTGACCTGCTTTCCGGGAACGTACTCCTGTATTGAGCGAGGCGGCAAAGAGTATTCATTGTTCTGAGACATGCTATACTTCCTCCTGTTCCAAAATCTAAGGTTTTATACAAGGGCGCACCTATAGACGCACCTCAAGTCTTACACAGTTACTATTATACCTTTGTCGTTCGGATTTGTAAAGTCAATTATAGGAAAAATAATTAAATAAAGATAAGTTTTTTTTGCATTTATCTATTGACATTTTAGTTGGTTAAAGCAATTTCCCTGTTTTTTGAGCACCGGAATTTTTTTACTGAGCACGACTGGAAAAATTGTAAATTTTTTGTGAATTTTTTGAGCACCGCAATATACTTTCGAATATAAAAAAGGAGGACCGTTTGGTCCTCCTTTATATTTCCGGTATATTTCAAAATGCTCAAAACGCAAATTCTATGTTTTTGATATGCTCAATGCAGAAATTAAAATATTTTTCATAAATTTCCTCGCCTTTTTCCGTTGCTTCCTTATCGTCAGGTCTGCGAACAACCCCTGCATAAACCTTTCCGACTCCGGTATATCTTCCATCGCCTCTTCTTCCGCAAAGAAGATACATGGAGAAAGCTCCGGAACGGGAAATCGACTCATAAAGTCCTATATCACAGCGTCTTATTTCGTCAAAAAATTCATTTTGCGCCGAACGGGCAATTATATGGTTCGGCATAAAAGTTCCGAGGACTCTGTCGGCAGTAAACGCAAAAAGAATGCTCCTGTTCCTTGCTTCGAAATCGGAAGCGCGATTTTTTTCATAGGCAAACCCATTCTGTTTCATAAGGGCCTCGGCAAAATATCTGCCTATATTGTGAGCTTTTTCAAGGTTTCCGTTTTCACGCTCATGGTTATAGAGTTTTGCCTCAAGGTCACTTTCATCTATGGGCTGAAGTCTCTTTCCAACGATTTTCATATCGCTGTCATCAGTTCCGTACATTCTTTCTGCCTCCTTTTTTCCGAAATAAACAAAACGGGACAAAGCGCAATTGCACCGTGTCCCGAAAATTATTTATTAAGCTCTTCTCTTACTTTCAGCAAAGCATCAAGAGCCTCGCCGGGAGTTGTGCAGGTTCCGAGAGGATGGGGATAGCTGATGTAATATCCGTGATAATCGCTTCCGCCAAGAGGAACAAGCCAATACTTTTTGATGATTTTTTCGATCTCTTCCCTGTCGCTTTCGCTGTTTGCGGGATGAGAAAGTTCGATCGCCTGAATTTTGCCTGCTTCAGCAAGTTCCCAGGCAAGTTCAAGGGAATCATATCTTCCCGGATGTGCAAGGCAGCAGATTCCGCCGGTCTGGTTTATGATATCAGCTGCTTCCCTTACTTCCGGGAAATTTACGACATAAGGAATTTCTCCGAATGCCTTTCCGTTGAAATCGGAAAATACGGAATAAGTATATCCTCTTTCCATAAGTGCTCTTGCAACATGCTGACGGTAAATGCACTGTGCGCCGCCGGCAGCTTTAAGAACATCGTCATAAGTTATGGGATATTTTTTGGAAACTTCTTCGATAACACCTTTTATAGCCTCATTGCGGTTTTTAAGAGTTCCGTTTATAAGTTTCTCAAGTTTTTCGGTCTTTTTCGGCATATAGCAAAGGAGATGCACGTTTCTGCCGGTTTTGGAATCATATGTTGAAACCTCAACGCCCGGGATAACTTTGAGACCTTTGCGTTTTCCGAGATTAACCGCAGTCTGAACGCCTGCCATGGTGTCATGGTCAGTAACGGCAATAAAATCGAGTCCCGCATCAATGGCATACTGGACGAGCATTTCCGGGGTTGTGGAACCGTCGGACATAGTAGTGTGGCAATGCATATCACCTATCATAATGCGGAACCTCCTTTTCTACGTAATATTACATCGTTATTATACACCCGAAATAGTTTTTATTCAAGTGCGGCAACGCAAAAAGCTTTGAAAAAATCTTCAAAAAATTTTATAAAATACTATTGACAAACCCGGCAGAATTCGATATAATGGTCGAGTAGTCAAAAATGACATGCGGGTTTAGCTCATCTGGTAGAGCGCGACCTTGCCAAGGTCGAGGTAGCGCGTTCGAGCCTCGTAACCCGCTCCAGAAAAAAGCTCATTCTTCGGAATGAGCTTTTTTGTTTATCCGGAACGCTTTTCAGCGTTCCTTTTTTATTTTTCCGATATTTTTGATTTTTATAGTGCAAAAGCATTTTTCCTGTGGTATAATAAATTTTACGAAACTTTTAAGCGAAAGGAGAACTTTGTTATGGCATATCGCGTTGTTGTAAAATGCGGCGGCGGAGCTTTTTTTGTTCCGAATGAAGCTGCCGAAAATTTAAAACTCTGCACCGCCGGCCAGCTCCGTGTTCTTCTTTTTGCATTAAGCCGCGGTTTTTCCGAAACTTCTCCCGAAGACGCTGCAAAAGAACTCGGCATCATCCCCGAGGATGCAAAAGATCTTCTGGATTACTGGGTCGGCAGAGGAATCCTCGAATGCGAAGGCGCTTCCGTCCCGGTTTCTGTTTCCAAAGCCGTTTCCCCTGCTCCTCAGACTTCCGAACCTAAACATGAGGTTCCGAAACCCGTTGAAACAAAATTGACCATGAAGGAAGTTCAGCAGATAAAGGAAAGCGATTCTTCCGTGGCTCATGTTTTCTCCGAAGCCGAAAGACTCCTCGGAAAAACTTTTACCAGTTCCGACAGTGAAACAATAGTATGGCTTATATCCTATGCCGGAATTGCTCCCGAAGTTCTGATCACCGTTATCGCCTACTGCGCAAGCATAAATAAAAAGAATTTTTTCTATATCAGAAAAACCGCTCTTGAGTGGCTCGAAAACGGGATAGATACTATCGAGGCCGCTGAGGAAAGAATGCGCGTTCTTGAAGAGGCAAAAAGCTGGGAAGGCGAAGTTAAACGCGTGCTCGAAATCTATGGCAGAAGCCTTGTTTCCAAAGAAAAGGAGTTTTGCGAAAGCTGGCGTTTATACAATATTTCTCCGGAACTTATACATTTTGCATATGAGAAATGTATTGAAAAAACCGCAAAGCTTTCCTTCCCTTACATAAATAAAATCTTGCTCAGCTGGCACCAGAAAGGCATCAGAACGGTTGCTGAAGCTTCTGCCGAAAACAAATCCAAAGCCGAAGAAAACAAACCTTCCTTCGATCTTGATGCGCTCGAGCGCAGAATGATGCTCGATGATTCCGTAATTTGAGCACAGATCTACCTTCTATATAAAATGTAGTAATTTTATTATAAATTTAAAGAAAGGACTTTTGCAGAAGATGGCATATTCCTCCGAAGTTTATTCAAGAGCAAAACGCATAATCGACGAAAGAAGAAGCGCTGCCGACAGAGATGCAAACACCAAAAAATCCGATGTTTATGCTAAATATCCGGCCATACGCGAACTTGATAATCAGCTTATGCGCAAAATGGCAAACTTTACCATGCTCATGCTCCGACAGCAGAACGAGCTTGATGAAGTCCTTTCTTCCATGAAGTCTGAAATGGATTCCATTCAGCAGAAACGTTCCGGAATCCTTCTCGAAAACGGTCTTCCGGCAGATTACCTCGAGCCTCACTACACCTGCAAAAAATGTGACGATATCGGCCGTAAAAACGGGATTCTGTGCTCATGCTATAAAGAAATCTGCCGTGATGAAGCCCAGAAGGAACTTGCCGCAAGCTCTGGCTCCGCAGCCTGCTCCTTTGAAAATTTCGACCTTTCCTACTATGCAGATAACGGCGCCGAAGACGGAACAAACCCCCGCAGAAAAATGCAAAATTATTATAATTTCTGCATGAATTATGCAAAATGTTTTTCAATGGATTCCCCGAGCATAATTATGATGGGCAAAACCGGTCTTGGAAAAACCCACCTTTCTCTTTCCATTGCAAAAGAGGTTATAAACGGTAATTTCGGCGTTGTTTATGCTCCGGCACAGAAGCTCGTTTCAGATCTTGAGCGCGAACATTTTTCCTTTTCCGGAAGCGATTCCGCAATGAAAAAATATACGCTCTGTGATCTTCTCATAATCGACGACCTTGGCGCAGAGTTTCCTTCCCAGTTCACAACTGCCGTAATCGGAAACCTCATCAATGAACGTCTTTATGAAAACAGACCCACAATAATCAGCACAAACCTTTCCGTAAAGGAACTTACCGAAAGATATTCCGAACGAACCGCAAGCCGAATTCTCGGCGAATACAGAAGGCTTCTGTTCGTCGGCGAAGATATCCGTTTCCTCAAAAAACGTTGACCGAAAGGAAGTAATAAAAATGAAAGTACGTCCCGCATCAAAACCCGATATTCCCTCCGTAATGGGCTGTGTCCGCAGAATAAAAAAAGAATATTTTGAAGCAAAAAATATCAACCAGTGGGGCGAGGATTATCCTTCCCGTGAAATTTTCTCCGGAGATGTTGACAAAAAAGCTCTTTACGTAATGTATATGGGCGAAGTTCTTGTTGGTTTCGGCTCTTTCATCGTAGGTGCAGACTCCACCTATTCCGAAATTGAAGGCGCATGGAAAACTGAAAGCGACAATTATCTTGTTGTTCACCGTTTCGGAATCAATCCCGATTGGCACGGAATGGGATTCGGCACTGCTCTTATGGGTCTTGCAGACAAAATCTGCGAAGTTAAAAACATTCCTTCCATTCGCGTTGATACCCACGAGGACAACATCGGAATGCAGAAGCTTCTTGAAAAATGCGGCTTTGAAAAATGCGGCATTATCCACCTTGAAAACGGCGACCCGAGAGTTGCTTACGAAAAAGTTCTTTAATCAATATACAAAAAACGGCGGGATTCCCGCCGTTTTTTATTTTTAAAATGCATCTTTAAGATTTTTGACTGTTCCGAAAAGACAAGCTTTTGTAATTTCCGCAAGCTCATCCTCGCTTTCCTTCATTCCACCGGCAACCCATTCTTCAATAACTCCTGCGGAAAAGCCCATTATCATTGCGCTGAAATATCTGCTTTCGGTGATATCCGCCACAAGAAACTGCTTTTTTATATCCGGATCCATTTTTACCAGTGCGTTATAAAGAATTCCGTTTTTATGAAGAACGTTAAACACGTCCTTATGCTTTTTTACAAACTTATATCTTTCTTTTAGAAAAAATGAAAAATTAGCTTTTTTATATGCGTCTGGATTTACCGGTTTTTCTTTAAAATATTCACGGTACATTCTGTTAACGCAGCTTACTGCAACATCTTCCAGACTATCGAAATTCCTGTAAAAGCTGCTTCTTCCTACACCCGCAGTTTCTGTAAGTTCCGTAACTGTTATTTTATTTATATTTTTCTCGTTGAGAAGTTTAATTAAAGCAATCTCAACAGCCTCTTTTACGCTTTCGCTAAGGGTAAATTCCGTTTTCATGACACAAACGCCCTCTTTTTGTTTCAGTTATATGTTAAAATATTTACAATACCTTATTTTGAAGCTATTATAAAAGCATGACACAAATGTGTCACCAAAATTATAGCGCAAAGGAAGGTATTTGTAAATGGAACTCGAAGGTAAAAAAATCATAATCACCGGCGGCGGCAGCGGCATTGCAGCAGGAACCGTAAGAGGATATGTTCGTGCAGGTGCAGAAGTTGTTTTCTGCGACGTTAACGACGAAGGCGGCAAAGCAACCGAAGAAGCCGCAAACGCACAGGGAGCTTCCGGCAAAGCAACCTATCTCCACTGCGACATTTCCAAAAAAGCTGAAGTTAAAGAATTCTTTGCAAAAGCAATTGAAATTATGGGTGGCCTTGACGTTCTCGCAAATATTGCAGGCGTTGAACGCAACAAACCCGCAGAAACCTTTGTAGAAGATGACCTTGATTTTGTTATGGGTGTAAACCTTAACGGAACTATCTGGACCAACCAGGAAGCTCATGATTATTTCAAAGCAAACGGAATTGAAGGCGCAATCATCAACTTTGCTTCCGATACCGCTCTTTCCGGAATGCCCAACGGAGCAGTTTATGCAGCTTCCAAAGCAGCAGTTCTCGGTTGGACCCGTTCCATGGCCATGGACTGGGCACGTGAATGCAACATTCGCTGCAACTGTGTAAACCCCGCAATCAAAACTCCTATGTATGAATATTGGCTCAATACCGCAGACCAGGCTGTTGTAGCTGCACACAAAGCAACTCTTAAACAGATGTTCCCGCTCTTTGGTGACATGGGCGACGTTGACGCTGACCTTGTTCCCGTTATGGTTTTCCTCGCTTCCGATGCTTCCCGTTTCATCAACGGTCAGGTCATCTGCGTAAACGGCGGCCTTGCAATGGTAAGATAATTACTCCCAACTCTTTTCTAATAATCCGCAAAAACAAAAAGCCCTGCGAAATTCCGCAGGGCTTTTTGTTTTATATAATATCTTTTACTTCATCAAGGGATTTTATTTCGTGGTCAATCCATTCCGGCTTTTCTTTTCCGTTAAGGTTGAGCCAGACTGTTTTCATTCCAAAATCGAATCCGCCTTTCATATCGGAAGTGAGAGAATCCCCGAGCATTGCGCTTTCTTCCGGTTTAATACCGTCGGCTTTTTCAAAACAATATGTAAAGAAATCGGCGGAAGGTTTTTCCGCACCGATTTTTCCGGAAGTAAAAACCTCTTCGAAATATTTGAGCATATCCGCCTTGCGGAGCCTTTCGACCTGCTGTTCGTGAGGACCGTTGCTTGCGGCAAAAAGGCGGTATTTTCCGGAAAGATATTCCAGCGTTTCATAAGAACCTGCCATCGGAATTGCGCTTTCGTGCAGGCGTTTTCTGAAATATTTTTCAAATTCCGGGCCGTTAAGGTTTATTCCGAGAGCTTCAAAAATGGTTGCCCAGCGGATTTCGAGAAGCCTTTCAAAAGTAAGTTTTCCCTGCTCAAGGTCGCGCCAAAGTCCGTTATTTATGCGGTGGAACGTTTCCAGCATCTCCGGTTTATATTCGATTCCGTTTTCGGTAAGACCGATACGCATGGATTCTTCAACGCATGCTTCAAAGTCCAGAAGAGTGCCGTCAATATCGATAAAAACTGCTTCAATCATAAAATCACCTATAAGAAACGGGCGGCAAAGCCGCCCGCATTTTTGTTTTAATTATGCAAGGTCGTCGCTTCCGCCTTCAAACTGTCCTTTGTTCATCTGTTTGAGGTAAGCGTTGATGAAACCGTCAATCTCACCATCCATAACAGCCTGGACGTTACCGGTTTCAAAACCGGTTCTGTGGTCCTTTACCATGGTGTAAGGCATGAAAACATAGGAACGAATCTGGCTTCCCCAAGTAATTTCTTTCTGAATACCTTTGATATCTTCGATTTTTTCGAGATGTTCGCGTTCTTTGATCTCAACAAGTTTGGAACGGAGCATGTTCATACAAACTTCGCGGTTCTGATACTGGGAACGTTCGATCTGGGAGCAAACGGTGATACCGGTGGGGATATGGATAAGACGAACCGCAGAAGAAGTTTTGTTAACTTTCTGGCCGCCTGCACCGGATGCGCGGTAAACTTCCATTTTGATATCGTCTTCCTTGATCTCGATGGATTTGTCGTCTTCAATCTCAGGCATTACTTCGAGAGAAGCAAAGGAGGTCTGACGACGGCCGGAAGCATCGAAAGGAGAAACCCTTACGAGACGGTGAACGCCGTTTTCGGATTTAAGGAAACCGTAGGCATTGGGGCCTTCAACGATTATGGTTGCAGATTTTACGCCTGCTTCATCGCCGTCAAGCCAGTCAACAAGGGTATATTTAAGTTCAGGGTGCTTGTTGCACCAGCAGGTGTACATTCTGTAAAGCATCTGGCACCAGTCCTGAGCTTCGGTGCCGCCTGCACCTGCATGGAAAGTGATGATCGCGTTGCCTTCATCATATTCGCCGGTGAGGAGTGTGGTAAGCTTAAGTTCATCAACGTCTTTTTCGAGTTTTTCAACTTCGGGAAGAGCCTCATCATAAAGAGAAGGATCATTTTCCTCAACAGCGATTTCGATGAGAGTCATAGTGTCCTCATAGCGGGTTTCGAGATCTTTATGGGAATTGATTTTTCCGTTGAGCTGGCTGAGTTTGCGCTGAACTTTAGTGGAAGTTTCAACGTCGTTCCAGAAGTTGGGGTCTTCCTGCTGAGCCTCAAGTCTTCTTACCTCGGCTCTGCACTGTTCGAGACCAAGAGCGTCCTTAAGATCTTCGATCTGCGGTTCGAGCGCAACCAGTCTGAGTTTAAGTTCTTCAAATTCAAGCATTTTTATTCCTCCGAATCGGTAAAAGCCCTTTCGGGCGCAGTTTTATATAATACAACAGTATATTATATATTATTGAGTCGCAATAGTCAAAAGAAATTTTAATAAAAAGCAAAAAAATATATTTATTCTTTTTAAAATAAAACATTTTATTAACTTTTCAAAAAAAGTTTGATTTTCCTTTGCAAAAATTCTATAATATAATAAAGAAATTTATGCTTTTTTAGCGAAAGGAACCCCAAAATGCAAAACTTTTTAGGAAATCCTTGTCCTTGGTGTGGAAAAACTTTTGCCGAAGGTGACGATATCGTTGTCTGCCCTGAATGCGGAACGCCCCACCACAGAGATTGTTATAAGGAACATTCCGCCTGTGCAAACGAAGAAAAACACGGCGAAAATTTTGAATGGAAAAATTCAGTAATTCCCACTATCCATAAACACGAACCCTCCGAACAGGAAACCGGCGGCATAACGATCTGTTCCCATTGTGGAACCGAAAACCCCGCAAATTCCCGCTATTGCCTTGGCTGCGGCGCTCCTGTTTCCGGCGAAAGGCCAAGGGTTATTTCTTCCGAAGAGGAATTTCAGCGCGAACGTGAACGCATCATTACCGAAAGTTTTTCTTCCTCTTTCGATGGAATTTCCGCTAAGGAAGCCGCAATTTACGTTCGCAGCAACGTGGGTTATTTTCTTCCCCGTTTTGCCGCTTTTTCAAAAGGCGCAAAATTTGACACAAACTTTTCCGCGTTTATTTTTTCCTATTTCTATCTTTTCTACCGCAAGATGTACGGTCTCGGCCTTGCTGTTTTTGCTGTAACTTCCCTTCTCAGCATACCCACTCTTCTTCTTGATTTTCAGATGGTTCAGGAACAATATGTTGAAATGGGAATGCTTTCCCAAATCATTTGGAATGTTCCTCATCAGGAAGCCCTCGCAATTTATTCCATAATCGCAAACCTTCTTATCTGGATAATGCGAATTGCTCTTATGATGTTCTTCAACAGAATGTATTATTCAAAGGTCACTTCCACCATAAAAAAGGCCCGTCCTTCTCTTGCAGATAAAGACGAAAAAACCATTTCTGAATTTTTCCGCAAAAATGGCGGAACCGAACTTCTTGTCCCTCTTATCTTCATTGCTCTTACTTTTATTGCAAGTTTTGCGCTCGCCGGCTTTATTGTAACTTCGGAATTTTTCATTATGCCGGATATGTCGAAATTTCTTTAAAAAATCACGTTTTTTCCTGTTGACAAGCCGGTTTTCGGCTGTTATAATAAACAATGTTGCTTTATGACTTAAAGCTAACATCCTTGCTCCGCAAAGCGGGGCCAAAGTCCAAAAGGAGGTGTATCAAAGATGGCAAAACTTTCCCAGAGCTACGAAACCGTTATGGTATTCAGCTGCAAGAATGAGGAAGCAATCCCTGCTCTCGTTGAAAAATTCACCACTCTTATCTCCGAAAACGCTACTGTTGACGGTGTTGAAGAATGGGGCAAAAAGAGACTTGCTTATCCTATCAATTACGAGACCGAAGGTTACTATGTGCTTGTTAACTTCACCAGCGCTCCTTCCTTCCCGGCAGAGCTCGATCGTCACTACAACATCACTGACGGCGTAATCCGTTCCCTGATTGTTGCAAAAGCAGAATAAGGAGGAAATCCTATGAACAAAGCGACCCTTATTGGCAGACTTGCCGCCGACCCTGAACTTCGTCAGACCGGCAGCGGAATCGCCGTAACAAGCTTCACCATCGCCGTTGACCGCCCTTATACCAAGGGTTCCGACCGTCAGACCGACTGGATCGATATCGTTGCATGGAGAAACACCGCCGAGTTCGTCTGCAAATATTTCCAGAAAGGTTCTCCCATCATTATTGAAGGTTCTATCCAGACCAGAATGTGGGAAGACAAAGCCGGTCAGAAACGTAAATCCGTTGAGATCGTTGCTGAAAATGTCGAATTTGTTCCCAGAAGCAAAGATGCAGGCGCTCCTTCTTTCCATACCGAAAGAAACGAGTTTGCTCCGCCCATTGCTGAACCGGCACCTGTTGTTTATTCCGCAGGTTCCGCCGACGACTTCACCGTTGTCGATGATGAGGATCTCCCTTTCTGAGAGCGCGAGGCTCAAAAAATTCTTGTTTAACTGAAAATCTATAAGGAGGAAAAGAACCATGGAAAGATCCGAAAGACCCATGAACCGCAACAGAAGAAGCCGCAAAAGAGTTTGCGCTTTCTGTGTTGATAAAATCGCTGAAATCGATTACAAAGATGTTCCCCGTCTCAGAAGATTCCTCTCTGAAAGAGGCAAAATCATTCCCAGAAGAGTAACCGGAACCTGCGCACGCCATCAGCGCCAGCTGACCACCGCTATCAAACGCGCACGTCATCTTGCTTTCCTTCCCTACGTTTCCGACTAATCGAAACCGGGAAGCCGATAATCGAAATGAAATTACTCCCTGCCAATTTGGCAGGGAGTTTTTTTATTTGCATTTACAAAAAACGCATAATATGCTATATTGCAGAAAGAGATTTTTATTTTAAGGAGCATTTTATGAAAAACATTCTCGTTCTTCTTCCATATGACGAATTTTCGAAAGAAAAACTTGTTTCCGCAGTAAAAGAAAAATGCAATATATTTTTCATAAACCGAAAAGAACAGCCGGAAGAATATCTCTCGGCCCTTAAAGACGCAAACCTTATAATCGGAGAAGTTCCAAACGGAGATTTTCAGCATTGTGAAAATCTCGAAATGCTCCAGAGTTCCTCTTCCGGAATCAACTATTATATTGAAGGCGGAAAATTTCCGGAAGGCGCAAAACTTTGCTGCATGACCGGCGTTTACGGAAACGTAATCGCGGAGCATCTTCTCGGAATGACGCTTTCTCTTTGCCGCAGAATTCCTGAATACCACAACCAGCAGAACGAGGAAAAATGGAAAATCATTCGTTACGACAAACCTCTCGAAGGAAGTACCGTTCTTATCCTCGGAGCCGGAGATATCGGAACTACCCTCGCAAAATGGATGCGTCCGATGGTTGGAAAAATAATCGGAATCCGCCGCACCGAAAGAGCTTTTCCCGATTGCTACGACGAAATGTTCACCCTTGAAAAACTCGACGAAAAACTCCCGGAAGCAGATTTCGTAATTTCCGTTCTTCCCCAAACTCCCGAAACAACTGGACTTCTCGATGAACGCCGCCTTCGTCTTATGAAAAATGACGCCATTCTCGTTAACGGCGGCCGCGGAAGCCTTATTGATCAGGATGCTCTGCTAAAAGTTATGTCCGAAGGAAAATTCTTCGGAGTCGGCCTTGACGTGACCGTTCCGGAACCTCTTCCGGCGGAAAATCCCCTTTGGAAGCAGGAAAGACTTCTGATAACTCCCCATGCGGCAGGAAACTCCTGCTCTCTCGAAAGTCCTCTTGAAAAGAAAATCAGAGAATTTATTCTTAAAAATACATTAAAATGGATAAACGGTGAAGAACCTGAAAATCTTATTGATTTTAACCTTGGCTATAAAAAGAATATATAAAAAAAGCGGGCTTTAAAGCCCGCTTTTTTTATTTTGCTTTTTCTCTGTAAATTTTTTCAAGGATATCAACAATGCCGTCTGTTCCCAACATTCCGGAATCCAGCATAATATGATAGCTTTCTTTCATTCCCCATTTTTTATTGCTGTTCATATTGTAATAGGATGCGCGATATTTATCTGTTTGCTGAATGGATTTTGCCGCTTCTTTTTCAGAAAGTCCATATCTTTCCATTGCGCGTTTTATCCTTGTTTCAGGATTTGCATAAATAAATACGTTCAAAACGTCTTTCCGTTCACTCAAAACACTATCCGCACAGCGACCTACAAAAATACAGGGACCTTCCTTTGCTTTTTCGAGGATGTAATTTGTCTGGTCGGCGGCGATGGCAATTCCGGAAGGAATCATATTATCCGCTCCAAAATCCACATACGGAAACATTGCCAGGGAATAAAGGAAACTTCCGGTGGGAGTTTCTTCAACTTCCTTTACATATTTTGTACTGAAGCCGCGGTTTTTTGCGGCATATTCATAAAGATTTTTGTCATAATACGGTATTCCGAGACGTTCGGAAAGTTTTCTTCCAATCTCGCTGCCTCCGCTGCAGAACTGTCTTCCTATGGTGATTATCATTTTGCCATCCCCTTTCATTGTGAATAATGCAGATTGTTTTCAACATTATTATATCAAAAACTGTTGATTTTGTAAAGTTTTGCCTTAACCCAGTTTTCCAAACTCATAACCCATTCTTCTGAATTCGGAAATAAGAATTTTCAAGGCTTCCGGAGTCGTGGTTCTTGTTGCGCTGTCATGAAGAAGAACTATAACCGTTTCACTCCCGATAAATTCTGAGGAAAGAACGTTTTTGGCAATTTCCTCCGGTGAAAGTATTTCGCCCAGGCTGTCCTTTCCGTCCGCATTCCAATCATACCAGATCAATCCATCCTCTTTTGTTTTTTCTTTTATCTCTTCAATAAGCCACTTGGGAGCGGTATAGTTATTGCTTCCTCCGGGAAAACGAAAAAGCCTGCACTCCTCCCCTGTTATGGAATAAATCCATTTCCTTTCATCAGCAATGTCGTTAAGAAAATTTTCTGCGGAAAGATAAATTTTTTCGTAATTATGGCTCATGGTGTGAAGTCCTACGGAATGGCCTTCGCTGTGCATTCGGAATATCCGTTCCTCGGTTTTTGTGTCCGAAGGGCCTATTACAAAAAAAGTTGCTTTTATATTTTCCCTTGAAAGTATATCAAGGATCTCCTCTGTTCTTTCCGAAGGACCGTCATCAAATGTAAAATAAACCATTTTAACCGCATTAGCATCAGCTTTTTCAGTTTCGAGCACAGGAAACGCAAAAATCATGCTCAAAGCAAATATAGCAACAGGCAACGCAAGATTCCGGATTTTTATAACTCCGAATTTTATATTCAAACAAACACCGCCCGAAAAGTTTTTTATTGACTTAATCATATTATGGGGTTAATATTAAGTGTATGTCATTTTTAAAGGAGATATTTCATCTTGAAAAATATAAACGAAATCACAAAAGCCGAAGCTTCCGAAGTTAAATATATCCTTACGGATATCGACGGAACTTTAACCGGTCCGGACGGACGCATTTCTCCGAAAGTTTATGAAATGCTCTGGAAACTCCATGAAGCAGGTTTTATTCTTATCCCCGTTACCGGAAGAACCGCCGGTTGGGCAGCTGTTGCAATAACCGATTGGCCTGTTGACGCAATAATCGTTGAAAGCGGAAGCGTTGTTTATTATCTCGAAAACGGTTCCCGAAAAGAATTTGTTCATCCTTCCGTCCCCGAGGACAGATACTCGGTACATGAAAAAATCCGCGAAACTGCCCTTGCAAAAAACCCAAGAATAAAAGTAAGCATCGACCAATACAGCCGTTTCAACGATTTTGCATTCAACTATGCGGAAGATGAAGACGACAAGCTTACTTTTGAAGAAGCAAAAGAGGTTCTCGAAGCGGTAAAGGAAATCGGTGCAAAAGGCAACATCAGTTCCATACATGTAAACACCTGGTTCGGCGATTATGATAAACTCCCCATGAGCCTTCTTTATCTTAAAGAACATTATGGCGTTGAAAACCCCGAAGATTGCGTAATCTATTTCGGCGATGCCGCAAACGATGAAGAAATGTTCGGATTTTTCCCGAAAGCCTGCGCCGTTGCCAACTTTATGAAATATGCGGAATTTGCAAAACATCTTCCCACTTATATCACAACCTTTGAAGGCGGAGAAGGTTTTTGTGAAGCCGCGAAGATACTTCTTTCCGAAAGAAAAAACAAGATTTCTGAAAAATATAATCTTTCTAAATAAAAAACGCCGGAGCATTTTGCTCCGTCATTTTTTATTCAAGCGGAAATTTAATTATTCCTGCGGCAATTTTTCTGATTATGTTGGCGTCAATTACAGTTATTTTTCCGTCGGCATCAACATCCGCTAATTTCATCTGCTCTTCAGTGGGGACAATAAGTTTTGAAGCAGCAAGGCGGGCGATATAGACATCGGATACATCAACTGTTCCATTTCCGTCAGCATCGCCAACAGCAACGCTCTCTTCCTTCCCTTCTATTGGGATTTCTATCTGGAAATTGAATTTTGATTCCCATTCAAAAGGTTTGAAAAGCAAGGCACCCAATAAACCGAGGAGTTTTTCAATGGTGCTTCCGTTTTCTGCAGAAAAATCGAAAATATCCCAAAATTTTGCGTTTACGTCATAAACGACCTTATCGTCATAAATTTTCCCGATTTTTATGTCAATATCTGCGGCTATATACCCTCCTAAAATTCTGAGTTTTTCATCATACCCGTTACCTGCTTTTATCAATACATAAGGACTCCTTTTTATAAAATCTTCGGGAGAGATTTCATTACTGGGTCTTTTTGCACTGTAATCATAGATGCTGTACCGATATTCTTTGACACCGTCAAAAAAGAATTTAATGTATCCAAGACTATAAATTTTATTTAAATTAAATTCATCTGCCGTTTTTATCATCTCAGCGCATAAATCTGTCAGATATGCTTTCGCAAGCTCGCTGTTTACTATTACGGCAGTAAGCGCATGACTTTTTCCGACGGAAAGTTTTTTGCCACCGCCGTAGAGTCCGTGTGTAATAATAGCATCCTGGGCGTCTCCGTTTGCGTTAGTTTTGTTAATGGATTTTGCAAAGGCTTCGATTTGCGGGCGGATCATTTCCTTAAGATTCTGTTTTTCGGCCGCAAAAAGTGAAATTTCTTCGGTTTCCGTAACTTCCGAAAGCTCCGTTGCAAAAGCGATCTGCGGAATTATTCCGAAAGCAATTATTAAAGCAAGAAAAAAGCTTGTTCCTCTTTCCAAAAACTTTTTCAAAGTTATTCCTCCTGATAAGCTTTCAGGACGAATTATTCTCTTTCGCAGAAAGAGAATACGGGACGTCCCGT
>JAZUAX010000008.1:0-7753 GCA_045638185.1 Oscillospiraceae bacterium
AAGCCCCCCGCCCCTCGGGAGGGGGTGCTTTTTATATCCTGAAATATTATCAGTCTTCGTTGTCCTCGGAGGGCTCTTCCCAGGAGTGCCAAACGTTGTTGACGTTATGCATTTGCTGACAGTTTAGGGTTGTTATTTTTGTTTTAAGTGATATAATAAAGTTGCGACGCAACTTAATAAATGACCTTATAACGGTGTGTATTTTTATATTCCGATAAAAATGCATGCTCTATTTTCGCATACCGTTATTTGGTCGAAAAGTTGTGTCGCAGCAAACTGAGCTATGCGTTTTTTAGTGCGCAGCTTAGTCTGCGCACTTTTTTATTGCGAAAGGAGGGTAGTTATCGCGAGAAAATACATATACAACCCAAAAACAAACTGCCTTCATATTGAAGGGTGCTGTTGTCACGCTAAACCAATGCCTGAATATATTGTATTCAATAACGAAAACGAAGCTGTTGAATATGATGGCAGAGCTGTTAAAGTATGTAAAATTTGTCAGAAAAATCGTGATAAAAAATAAGAGGTGAAAAATAATGGAAAAAGTTTTGATTACAAGCAAAAGGTATAATACGAAAAAAATCTTGCTTGGATTTTTTGCTGTTGCAATAATTGTTTTTATTGCTTTCTATTCTTATAGTTTTATTGATGCGTATGACTACTATAACTGGTGTTTAGAAAACGAAAAAAACGTTTGGATGGTAGAAACTTATGGTTCTCCTTTTGCATATGCTTTTGAATGGGCAATGCTTACAATGGGCACAATACTTGCAGCAATAATAGCAGCTGTAATCGTAATTGTTGGTGTTATCGTATATTTCTGTCTTTCTAAAATAGAACTTACAGTAACCGATAAGCGTGTTTACGGTAAAGCGATTTTTGGAAGACACGTTGACCTTCCTCTTGATAAAATATCTGCCGTTGGTCTTGCTTGGCCGAAAGCAATTTCCGTTGCAACTTCTTCGGGAAGAGTTACATTCTTTGAAATAATAAACAGAGATGAAATATATGAATGCATCAATAATTTACTTATTGAGCGACAGAATAAACCAAAAATCGAAGAAACCAAACAGGATATTCACCAGGTGAGCAACGCTGATGAACTTAAAAAATATAAAGACCTTCTTGATGAAGGAATTATAACCAAAGAAGAATTTGAAGCAAAGAAAAAACAAATTCTCGGCATTTAACTTAAAACGCAAAAAAGGGAGCATTCGCTCCCTTTTTTAATTCTCCAAAAGTTCAAGATACTTGTAAATTGTAGTTCTGTCAGTAAAAAAAGAACCGCTCAATTGAGCGGGTCTTTTTATCTCGATTAAAATTAATCTTCGTCGTCCTCTTCGGGCATTTCCCAGGAGTGCCACACGTTGTTTACATCGTCATTATCTTCAAGTGCAGCAAGAAGTTTCTGCATTTTTACGATAGTGTCGGGGTCGACGATAACAGTGGTGCTCTGGGGAATGTAAGCAACGTCTGCCCTTTCAAAACGGTAACCCATTTCATAAAGAGCATCGCGAACGCCGGGGAAATCGTTGGGAGCGGTATAGATTTCTGCAACGCCGTCTTCATATTTGAAGTCTTCGCCGCCTGCTTCCATAACGTCTTCCATAAGTTTTTCTTCGTCAAGATCTTCGTCTGCAATTACGATAAGGCCTTTGCAGTCGAACATGAAGGAAACGGAACCGGTCTGGCCAAGGTTGCCGCCATATTTGGAGAAATAGCTGCGAACGTCGCCGGCGGTTCTGTTGCGGTTATCGGTAAGGGTTTCAACGATAACTGCTACGCCGCAGGGGCCGTAACCTTCGTAAGTGATTTCTTCGAAAGTGGTTTTGTCGCCGAGACCGGCAGCTTTTTTAATGGATCTTTCGATGTTGTCGTTAGGAACGTTGTTTGCTTTTGCTTTAAGGATAAGTGCCTGGAGTTTGCTGTTGTTTGCGGGATCGGGACCGCCTTCGCGAACTGCAACGGTGATTTCTTTACCGATTTTGGTAAAAACTTTGCCGCGGGCTGCGTCGATTCCTTCTTTTTTACGTTTAATGGTACTCCATTTGGAATGTCCGGACATTATATATCTCTCCTTGTGGGAAAATTAGTTTACAGATTATTTTAACATATATATTTGGCTTTTGCAAGCCGTTTTATCAAAGAATAAACTGCAGAACCGTTCCGGTAAGAACGGAAACTGCAAAAAGGAATCCGGTGAGTTTGAGGCATTCGATTTTGTCGACGTCGTTGCGGAAAAGAACAAGAAGACCGGTTCCTGCGCCAACGGAAAGTCCGGCGAATGCCGCGCCGAAAGAAATGGTTCCTTCTGCAAAAAGCTGCGCGATGATTATGGAAGAGGCGCAGTTGGGGATAAGACCCACAAGGCCGGCAACAAAGGGCTGGAAAAAGCTTTCGCTTGCGATAAACTGCGCAAAAGTTTCTTCGCCGATGGTTTCGATGCAAAGTTCAAGGCAGAACATTACTATGAAAATAAAAGCAAAGGTTTTTGCGGTGTGGGCAAGGGTACTTTTAAGAAGTCCATGGTGGCCTTCGGTATGGCAATGGGAATGTTCCTCCTCAACTTCTTCTATTTCTTCCTTGGTGATTTTGAAAAGCCCGAAGCGGTCGACCATAAGACCCGCAACGATTGCGAGAATAAGTTTTGAACCGATGAGAGGAAGAATTTTTCCTGCGCTCTGGGGGTTAGAAAGGAGAACGGGAATCGCTTCATCGCTGGTGGAAATAAAAACCGCGAGCATGGTTCCGGCGGTGATTATGCGGTTGGAATAAAGGTTTGCCGCAACAACGGAAAAACCGCATTGGGGAACAACGCCCAGCAAAGCACCGATCGCGGCTCCGGCTTTTCCGAATTTTGCAAGCCATGCGGCAAATTTTTCCGCATGGCGGTGTTCGATAAATTCGATGAGAAGATATGCCGCAAAAAGGAAAGGAAGCGCCGAAGCGGTGTGTTCAAGGGTGTGGATAAAAATGTGTAATAATTCGTGCATCTATGTTACCTCTTCAAAAGGATGATTTTGAGAAATCTATTATATTTTATAAAAGCGGACACAGTCAAGAATTTTTTTGCAAATTTCACAATAAAATTTTGAAAAAGACAACTTGCGGAGGTTTTATAAAATGAATTTCGATATAAATGATTATTCCCTTGGGAAAAGACCTCTCTGGGCAATTTTTGCTTCGATTCTGATTTTTATTGCGTTGGCTGTTTTTGTGGTAAACAGTGTTGCAATGGGGGAAGGCAGCCGACTTTTGCCAATCTATTCTGTTGAAACACCGGAGAAAAAAGTTGCTGTGACCTTTAACTGTGCCTGGGAAGCGGAAGATATTCCGGAAATTCTTTCCGTTCTTGAAAAATATGAGGCAAAGGCAAGTTTTTTCATTCTAGGTCAATGGGCAAAGGATAATCCTTCGGAGGTAAAAATGATTGCCGAAGCCGGGCATGAAATTGGCACCCACAGCAACACCCACCCGGATATGGCAAAAATAAGTATGAATGAAGCAAGGGAAGAACTTTCGCGTTCGTGCGAATATATCGAAAAAGCCGGCGGCGGAAAACCAAAACTTTTCCGTGCTCCAAGCGGATCATATTCAAGCGAACTTATAAAAACCGCTTCTGAAATGGGTTTTATGACGATCCAATGGGACGTTGACAGCCGCGATTGGAAGGATAAAACAGCTGAGGAAATGATCGAAAGCGTAACTAAAAATGTAGGGAAGGGGAGCATTATTCTTTTTCATTCCGGAAAGAAAAACACCCTTGAAGCTCTTCCGCAGATTTTTGAAATATTAAAAAACGGCGGTTATGAATTCGTTAAAGTTTCAGATTTAATTTATCCGGAAAACTATACTATTGATCATACGGGAAGGCAGTTTTGTCTGAAATAAGGGCGGATATCATCCGCTCTTTTTGTTTTGGTAAAAATGCAGGATTGCATAAAAATGTTCAGTTTTGACACGCAACTTGCAAAAAGCCTTGCTAAAACCGTTGTTTTAACGCATAATGTATTGATTTTTGCAGGAACTGCTGATAAAATGAATTTCAGAACTATAAAAAACAGGGGGATTTCTGAAATGAACAAAGATTTTTTGCATAAAATTTCCGAAAATATGCACGGCTTTTCAAAAGGCCAGAAACGTATCGGAAATTTTATTCTTTCCCATTATGATAAAGCCGCATTTATGACCGCGGCAAAACTCGGAGAATCCGTAGGGGTTTCCGAATCCACCGTTGTCCGTTTCGCTTCCGAACTTGGTTTCGACGGTTATCCGGAACTTCAGCATGCCCTCCAGGAAATGATCCGCAATCGCCTTACAACCGTTCAGCGAATTGAAATCACCAGTGACAGAATGAGCAACTCGGATGTTCTCACGAAAGTTCTCAATATGGATATAGAAAAGATTCGCCGCACTCTCGAAGATACTTCCAGCGAGGAATTCAACAAGGTTGCCGACACGATAGTAAACGCAAGACATATTTATATTCTCGGTGTAAGAAGCTCCGCTTCTCTCGCAAGTTTCCTCAGCTTCTATTTTTATAAAATTTTCGATAACGTCCGCAACGTTGCAACTTCCAGCACAAGCGAAGTTTTCGAGCAGATAATGAACATCGGTGAAGGAGACGTTTTTATCGCAATCACCTTCCCGCGTTACAGCAAGAGAACTATTAAGGCGGCAAAATATGCCCACGACAAAGGCGCAACGGTAATTGCACTTACCGACAGCCACAGCGCACCGATTATCGAATACAGCGACAGAATTCTTCTTGCAAGAAGCGACATGGCTTCCTTTGCGGATTCGCTTGTTGCTCCTCTTTCTCTCATCAACGCACTAATTGTTGCAATAGGAATCCGCCGCAGAAACGAAATTTCCGCAACTTTCAATCAGCTTGAAAGAATCTGGTCCGAATACGAAGTTTACGAAAAGAGCGATGAGCATGAAAATTTATGATGTTATAATAGTCGGCGGAGGCGCCGCAGGCTGTGTTGCGGCAGGATATGCCGCACAGAACGGAAAAAGCGTGCTTGTTCTCGAACGCAACCGCCGCCCCGCAAGAAAAATCCTTGTTACGGGAAAAGGCCGCTGCAA
Source organism: Oscillospiraceae bacterium (assembly GCA_045638185.1). Classification (GTDB taxonomy): domain Bacteria; phylum Bacillota; class Clostridia; order Oscillospirales; family Ruminococcaceae; genus UMGS1668. Next base: position 5,092 of record JAZUAX010000008.1, read on the forward strand.
CGTTACGAATAACTGTGAACCGGAAGAATTTTTCAAGCATGTAAGAAGCAATCCGCGTTTTCTTTACAGCGCACTTAACCGCTTTTCTCCCAAACACACAATGGATCTTTTTGAGGAGCTTGGAGTTCCTCTTAAAACCGAAAGAGGAAGAAGGGTTTTCCCTGTTTCGGATAAAGCAATCGATATTGCGGATGCTCTTCAGCTTTTTATGAAAAACAAAAATATAGAAATCCGTCAGGGAAGAGCAAAAACACTTGTTTTTGAAGATGATTCTCTCAAGGGCGTCCTTACCGAAGACGGCGTTTTTTATTCTGCCGGTAAAGTTCTGATCTCAACCGGAGGCCTCAGCTATTCCGCAACAGGTTCTTCCGGTGATGGTTATGAACTCGCAAAACAGGCAGGCCACAGTATTGTTCCCACTAGGGCTTCGCTTGTTGGAATTTACACCGCCGAAAATCTTTCGGAAGCGGCAGGACTTTCTCTTAAAAATGTTACCCTCAGACTTTTCGATTCCAAAAAGAAAAAACCTGTTTACGAAGAACTCGGAGAAATGCTTATCACCCATGAAGGTATTTCCGGCCCTCTTGTTCTCAGCGCAAGTTCTTTTATGAAAGGTGAAATTTCTGATTATCGCATAGAGCTTGACCTGAAACCCGGACTTTCCGCAGAAGAACTTGATGCAAGAATTCTTCGGGATTTTTCGGAAAAGAAAAACCGCGATTTTGCAAATTCTTTGGATGAACTGCTTCCCAGAAGTTTTATCCCCTATATTATCGGGAAAAGTGGGATCGATCCGGAAACAAAGGTGCACCAAATAACAAAAGCACAGCGTCTTGAACTTGTTTCCGCAATAAAATCCTTCGGAATAAAACCTGTGGAACTTGGAGATATCGAAGGAGCGGTTATAACCGCAGGCGGCGTTTCCGTCAAAGAAGTTGACCCTAAAACAATGGAATCGAAACTTTGCCCGGGCCTTTATTTTGCCGGCGAAGTTCTTGATCTTGATGCCGAAACAGGCGGTTATAATCTTCAGATCGCTTTTGCAACGGGATATGCAGCAGGAACTGCAATTTAAGGAGGAAATTCAATGAAAATTGCCATAGACGGTCCTGCAGGAGCGGGAAAAAGTGTAACAGCAAAAGCTGTTGCAAAAAGGCTCGGATTTATTTATGTTGATACCGGCGCACTTTATCGCGGAATAGGTCTTTATGCAATCAGAAAAGGCGCAAAACCTTCTTCAATCGAAGAAGTTGTTCCGCTTCTTGCCGAAATAAAAATCGAAATGCGTCATATCGAAGGCGAACAGCATATCTTCCTCAACGGAGAAGATGTCAGCGGACTTATCAGAACAGAATCTGTTTCCGCTGCAGCTTCTGATGTTTCCGCAATTCCTGCAGTAAGAGATTTTCTTTTTGATATGCAGCGTGATATTGCTGAAAAAAACAACGTTGTTATGGATGGAAGAGATATCGGAACCGTGGTTCTTCCGGATGCGGAGCTGAAACTTTTCCTTACGGCAAAACCGGAAGTAAGGGCACAGAGAAGAGTTCTTCAGCTTGCGGAAAAAGGAATTGAAGCAAATTACGATGATGTTCTTGCGGATGTAATCCAGCGCGACTATAACGATTCGCACAGGGATTTCCGTCCGCTTAAACTTGCAGAAGACGGAATTTTTATGGACAACACCGAACTTCCTTTTGAGGAGACTGTTGAAAAAATAATTTCCCTTGCAAAGGAGCGCATGGCTTGAAAAGAGAAATAATCGTTGCGGATTCCGCAGGGTTCTGCTTCGGCGTAAAACGTGCTGTTGGAATTGCGGAGGATTATGCCGAAAAGGGAATTCCTGCCGTAACTCTGGGCGAAATCATACACAATCCGATAGTTGTTGACGGGCTTAAAGAAAAAGGTGTTTATCCTGTTGAAAATGTTTCCGAAGTTCCAAAGGGGGCAACCCTTATTCTCCGTTCCCACGGAGTTCCCCTTTCCGTTGTGGAGGAGCTTGAGGAAAAAGGTATTCCGTATGCGGATGCAACATGTCCTTTTGTGGCAAGGATACACCGTATTGTTGCCGAAAGAACAGCCGCCGGTGACACTGTGATCATTACCGGAAATCCGGATCACGCAGAGGTAAAAGGCATAATCGGACACGCGAAAGGTGATGTTCGTGTGGTGCGCAATCTCGAGGAATTGGAAAAACTTTCCAAAACGGACGAAATTCTTTGTGCAAAATGTATCACAATTGTCTCGCAAACAACTTTTTTGCGCGCAGAATGGGAAAAATGCGAAAAATTTGCAAAAAAGGTATATACAAAATTATTTATTTTTGATACAATATGTAATGATGCCTGTACTAAACAAAGCGAGGCGGACTTTCTTTCGCGCCGGTGCGATGGGGTGATCGTAATCGGGGGAAAGAAAAGTTCGAACACAGCAAGGTTATGGGAGACCTGCACTGCGAACTGTCCTTCCGTTTTGATTGAGTACCCATCAGAACTGAAGCCGAATGATTGGAATGGCTGTAAAGTCATAGGCGTCACTGCCGGTGCATCAACCCCATACGGCATAATTAAGGAGGTACTACAAACCATGAGTGAAAACAAAGAATTCAGCTTTGAGGAAATGCTGGAACAGTCTTTCAGAGACGAAGAATCCAAATATGTAA
>JAZUAX010000009.1:0-12950 GCA_045638185.1 Oscillospiraceae bacterium
TCGGCAACTTCGGTAACTTTTTCGCTGTAATCGAAAATTGCGACCTTTGCGCCATATTTAAGGAAAACTTTTACGATTCCAAGTCCGTTTCCCATTGCGCCGCCGGTTACGATTGCAACTTTGTTTTCAAGTTTCATAGGATAAAACCTCCTGATAAATTTATAACAAAATTATAATATATTTCAGCGTTTTTGTAAACATCAAAAAAAGCCTGCCGAAAGGCAGGCTTTTTTCTCTTGAAATCATTCCGGAAGATAGCTTACGTAGTTATATCCGCCCTCCGGAAGAAGTTTTACGGTGAGGGCGTGTTTTGTTACGCCGTAATAATTATCGGAAAGGGTAAAATAAATTATTACCCGGTCATCTTTTTCTTCCGCAAAAAGATATTGGATATATGTGGTGTCACCGATTCCGACGCCGCCATCAATAAAATAGCAGTTCTGTTCCGGATAATAAAAATCAGAATTGCGGAGATATTCCGTAGAAGTTGAAAAATATTCGGAAACCATGTTTTCGAAAAAAGCGGCATCATAAGCATAAACTTTTGAAGTAAAACCTGGAAGTTCAACTTCAACTCTGTCCTCGGTCGAAGTCATGGACATAACCCAGGAATAATAGGATACGGCTCCCATCAGGGAACAATCCATATAACCTTCACGATTGTTATAAAGGCTGACTCCTTTTCTTACAGCAAGTTTTCCTTCATAATTTCTCACCGCGCCGAAATTGAGAATCATTTCTTCATAAAGAGCGGGAATTTCTTCGGAGAGAGGTTCAATCCTAATAACATCTGCGCCGTCGGCTGTTTCGGTATATGCACAGCTTATTCTGTAATTGACTATTGTTATTTTGCAGGGAAGTGTTTCTCCAAAATCGAGTTCCGGGGAATTTTCAAGACCTTCCGGAATTTTCATTATAAAATGTCCGCGGAATTCCTTGAATTCTTCCGAAACAAGCCAGGGCATTCTGTCATATTCACTTCGGTCAATAACAAAATCATAGGCAAGATCTGCCATCACGTTGCGTTCAATGTGACCTTTAAGTTCGACATTTCCGGAAAATTCTGCTTCGATGGAATCTGTCCAATCTGTTTCAGGATTATAATCAACGTCAAGTTTTGTCAAAACCCATTCGCCTATGGAATCGTTAGGGGAAAGTTCGATAGTTTCACCTTTTGAACCGAGTTTGAAAGTCATGGAAACGATTCCTTCCGGTTCGGTTCCTTCGATTTTTTCGGTAACATAGCTTATATAATTATATCCGCCTTCCGGAAGAAGTTTTACGGTAAGAACGCCAGAAACATCCGCTTCTTTTTCAAAATCAACTTTGAGATTGATAATAAGGCTGTCGGCGGTTTCTTCAAAGTTTTCAAGCGTTACAGAAGGGCTTTCTTCAATATAATACGGGCCATCAAGCCAGTAATATCCTGCAGCGCCGAGTTCTTCAAATTCATTGTAATGGATGGTATTTTTAAGTATATCTGCGGATATCCCGAAATATTTATATACCATATTTTCAAAAGTTTCCGCATTATAAACTTCATATCTGAGGTCGGAAACGTAAATTTCTTCGATATATTCTTTTCCAAGCATTGCGCCCATTCCGTAAAGGGAATTTGCGGAAGCATCAACAACCTTAAAATCTTCATATTTTCCGCTTCCGCGGTAAAAGCTGAAAGGTTCCGTAACGCGGTATGTTCCGTCGGCTTCTTTTTTTGCGCCGAAATTGAGGATAATTTCTTCAATGAATTCATCGGTGATTGCTTCATCGGTATTTTCAAGCTGAGCAATCTGTTCTTCCGGTTCGGAAGTTTCCGGGGATTCGGTTTTTCCGCAGCCGGAAAGCAAAAGAGAAAAAATCAGAACAAATACAAAAAGTTTTTTCAATGGTGTCAGCTCCTTTATAATAAAAAATGCGTCCCATCAAGGGACGCATGAAAAATGCTTCCCTCAATGCTGCGACACATTTTTCCTCACGACAAGGGGAGAGAATACATTTTTACCTATAGTATTCCCTTGGTCGTAAGGATTATTAAAATGTGTCGCAAGAACATTATAGCCGAAAATTCAAAAGAAATCAATAAAACGCTTCTCCAAAATTTATCCGCAAATGTCCGTTCAATATAATAGTGCATAAAAGAGGAAAAATTGTTGCAAAAAAGCGGAAAATATTTAAAAAATATTTTCCGCTTTCTGTTTTTTTATGAAATCAGACTTTTTCCGCAAGTTCGTAAATGAGCTTTTCGGTCTTTTCCCAACCGAGGCAGGGGTCGGTTATGGATTTTCCGTAAATTCCATCGCCGGTTTTCTGACAGCCGTCTTCGATATAGCTTTCGATCATAAAGCCTTTTACCATTTTTGCAATGTCGCTGTTATATTTTCTGCTGTACATAACTTCGTGTGCGATTCGGATCTGCTCAAACCATTGTTTTCCGGAGTTTGCGTGGTTGCAGTCAACGATAACGGCGGGGTTTTTGAAATCGCCTTCGTTATAAAGATCAAAAACTCTCTGAAGATCTTCGTAATGATAGTTCGGGTGGCTGTTGCCGTGTTTGTCAACATATCCGCGAAGAATTGCATGGGCAAGGGGGTTGCCTTCGCTTTGAACTTCCCAGCCGCGGTAAACGAAATTATGGGGAACCTGGGCGGCGGTTATGGAGTTCATCATAACGGAAAGGTCGCCGCCGGTGGGGTTTTTCATTCCAACCGGAACATCGATTCCGCTGGCGGTTAAGCGGTGGTGCTGGTCCTCAACGGAACGGGCGCCAACAGCAACATAACCAAGAAGATCGGAAAGATAACGGTGGTTTTCCGGATAGAGCATTTCGTCCGCGCAGGTAAAACCGGTTTCCTCGAGAGCGCGGAGATGGAATTTTCGAACGGCGCAGATTCCTTCAAAAAGGTCCGGTTCACCGTTGGGGTCCGGCTGGTGAAGAAGACCCATGTATCCCTGACCGGTGGTTCTGGGTTTTCCGGTATAAATTCTCGGAATGATAACGATTTTATCCTTTACTTCTTCCTGAACTTTCGCAAGGCGGTGGATATAATCAAGAACGGAATCTTCTCTGTCTGCGGAGCAGGGTCCGATTACGAGAACGAGCTTATCGGAGCGGGATTCAAAAACTGCGTTTATTTCTTCATCTCTTGCAGCTTTTACTTTTGCAAGTTCCGGAGTTAAAGGGTACATTTCCTTTGTTTCCAACGGAATGGGAAGTTTTCTTTTGAATTCCATATTCATAATAATATATCTCCTTTTTACTTTTTATCGAAAAGAGAGCGGCGGGCGGTGGAAATTCTCATCATTTCGCGCATGGTTTCCCGGTCGCCGTTTTCAAGGGTATCACGCAATTTTCCGAATTCGGAAAGGAATTTGTCCATCTGTTCAAGAAGGGTTTCCTTGTTGAGGAGGAAAAGTTCGCTCCACATTTCGTCGTTTATCCTTGCGATTCTTGTAAGGTCGCGGAAGGAGTCGCCGGTATAATCCTGGAGCTTTTCGCCGTCATAACAGTTCATAAGAGAAACGGCGATGCAGTGGGTAAGCTGGGAAACAAAACCGATCATTTCATCATGTTTTTCCGGTGTAAGGACGGAAACACGGTTGAAACCCATAAGTCTTCCGAGTTCAAGGCAATCTTCGATTGCCGATTCGGTGTTTTTTTCAGTGGGGGTTACGATATAGTTTGCACCGTGGAAAATTTTCGGGTCGCTGTTTCGGACTCCGTAAACTTCCTTACCGGCCATGGGGTGTGCCGCGATGAATTCAACGTCCGGGCGGAGCATTTCCTGAATTTTATAAACGACCGAAGCTTTAACACCGGTGACGTCTGTTAAAAGAGCGCCGGATTTCAGATGTTGCTGATATTTTTCGATCCAATCGATGAAAACTTTAGGATAAAGCGCAAAAATGATAAGTTCGGCTTTTTCGAGAACTTCAGGCAAAGGTTCGGTAAAGCCCTCATCGATGATTCCGTTTTCAACCGCATAATCGATATCTTCCGGATTGATAGTGATTGCTGAAATTTTGAAACCGAGCCTGCGCAAAGCTTTTGCATAGCTTCCGCCGATAAGACCGAGACCGACTATAAGAATGTTTTTGCTGGTATCAAGCATCATATAAGGTCACCTCAAATCCGAGTTTCTGAAGTCTTTCGAAAAAATCCGGAAGGCTTTTGCGCGAAGCTTCCGCACCTTCGATTTTTCCTCCGGTAAGGGTTGCAAGAACAGTGCAGGACATAACGATCCTATGGTCGTTGTGACCGTTAAGAGCTTCTTTCGGAGCATGAAAATCATGGGGATATACCACAACGCTGTCATCGTAGACAGTTACGGCAACGCCAAATTTGGAAAGTTCTTCCGCCATGGCGGAGGCTCTGTCGCTTTCCTTTATTTTAAGACGCTTTGTTCCGGTAAAAACTCCGCCTCCTTTAACTGCTGCAACAGCAAAAAGAATCGGGCCGAGGTCGGGGCAATCGGAAATGTTTATTGTTGGGGTGCCTTTTCCGAGAAGGGCAAAGTTTTTTTCATAAACTTTGTCCCCCTGGAGGCTTTTCGGGTTAAGTCCGGTCATCTCGATTTCGCTTCCAAGTTCGTTAAGAGCGGCGAAAAACGCGGCGTTGGAATAATCGCCTTCAACTTTTGCAAAAACGGGATTGTAATTCTGCCCGCCTTTTATGAAAAGAGTTTTCTCATCCTGCCATTCGATTTTAACGCCAAAAGTTGCAAGCGCTTCGATGGTGAGGTTTATGTAGGAAAGGCTTTCCACCGGGGGAATAAGCTGGATTGTGCTGTCCTCATCCATAAGAGGAAGAACAAAAAGAAGACCGGTTATAAACTGGCTGCTTATGTTTCCCTTAATTTTATAATTTCCGCTCTGAAGCTTTCCTCCGACAATTATTTTGTCCGCGGAAGCTTCAAAATTTATTCCCTGTTTTTTGAAAATATCTGCATAGACAGAAAGGGGACGGGAAAGGAGTTTTTCACTTCCGGTAAAAGTAAAAGTTTTTCCGTCAAGAAGGCAGATGGGAATGAAAAATCGGAGTGTGCTTCCGCTTTCGCGGCAGCGGAGAACGGTTCCTTCGGGAATGTTGCGGATATCGGCACCGGTTATGGTAACTTTGTCGCCTTCTATGATGTATTTTGCGCCGATTGCAGAAAGGCAATCGAGAGTTGCTTTCATATCTTCTGAAGAGGAAATTCCTTCGATTATACTTTCGCCTTTAGCAAGACCTGCGCCGATAAGAAGACGATGTGCCATGCTTTTTGAAGGTGGAGCTTCCATTATGCCTTTGCCTTTTCCGGGCTTTATTTCGGCAATCATGCGTTTTCGCTCCTTTCGAGGAGAATATCCATTGCTTCAAGATATCCGTTTGTTCCGTGACCGATTACGGAAGCGACGCAGCCAAGACGGATATAGCTTATCTGACGGAAATCCTCACGTTTGGAAACATCGGAGATATGAACTTCAACAGTAGGTATTCCTACAGCCTTTACAGCATCGAGGAGAGCAATGCTGGTGTGGGTATAGGCTCCGGGATTTATAACGATTCCGTCGAAAATTCCGTAGGCTTCCTGGATTTTATCCACAAGGGCGCCTTCGTGGTTGCTCTGGAAGAAATCAACTTCAATCTTTTTTTCTGCCGCATGGGCGGAAATTTTTTCAAGGAGGGAATTATAATTTTCGTTTCCGTAAATTCCCGGCTCGCGGATTCCGAGCATATTGAGATTCGGTCCGTTAATCACCAAAATTTTCATTCTGAAAATCCTCCTTTATTTTTTTGCAGACTTCTTTTGCGGTGCAGTCTGCTTTTATAATTTTGTCCGCATAAAGACAATAAAGCGGATAGCGTTCTTCATAACGTTTTCTGATTGCTTCAATATTTGAAGCGGTGGGACGGTCGCTTGTGGGAACAAGGTTCTGGAGCGGGCGGTCTATGAAATAGATTTTTCCGTTTTTGGAAAGATTGCGTATGTTTTCCGGATTTAAAATTGCTCCGCCGCCGGTGGAAATTACCGCTCCGGTTTTTCCGGAAAGTTCATAAATTGCTTCACTTTCAATTTTTCGAAAAAACGGTTCGCCTTCTTTTGCAAAAATATCGGAAATTTCGCGTTCGTTTTTTTTGATTATAAGTTCATCGGAATCAAAAAGCGGAATTTCAAGTTCTTCGGAAAGGATTTTTCCAACTGTTGTTTTTCCGCTTCCGGGCATTCCGATAAGAACGATGTTCTTTTTGGTGCGGAGAAGTTCCCGATAAATCTTTTCTGCTTTTTCTTTTGAAATGGGTTTATCAAAAAAATGTTCCGCCGCAAGAACCGCCTGCATTATGAGCATATAAAGTCCGCCGCTTGCGGAAATTCCGAGACTTTGAGCACGCTGAACAAAATCTGTTTTCAATGGATTATAAACGACGTCGATTGCGCCGGAAAGATTTGGAAAATCCGCAGGATCGACCGCCATTCCGGAAAGGTTGGGAAACATTCCGCAGGGAGTTGTGTTGACCAGAATATCTGCGTCGGAATGGTTGAGCACGGCATCTTCGTTGCTGATAACTCCTTCAGAGGGAGCAATATCGGTTTTGAGCACCGTTTTAGCGCCGAGAGATTTCAAAACCGCTTCGGCAGTTTTTGAAGTTCCTCCGTTTCCCAAAATAACGGCTTTTTTACCGGAAACGGATATTCCGGTGCGTTCAAAAAGCGCTTTTAAACCGCCGAAATCGGTGTTATATCCGAAAAGTTTTCCGTTTTTGTTGACAATAGTGTTAACAGCGCCGATTTCTTTTGCAGCCTCGTCGATTTCATCAAGATAGGGGATAACCGCCTGCTTGTAAGGAATGGTTACATTTATTCCTTTGAAATCACGGTTTTGAAGAAATTCGCCCAGTTCCTCCGGTTTAAGTTCCCTTATTTCATATTTATAATCACCGATCTTTTTGTGTATTTCCGGTGAAAAACTGTGGGGAAGATGTTCTCCGATAAGTCCATATTCCATAAAATCACCTCAGCCAATCGGTGCCGTAACGCTGCGCGAGAATATCGCAAAGGACTATAGCGGCGGCGGAATCAACAACAACCCTTGCTCTGTGGATTATTGCAGGGTCGTGGCGGCCTTTTATTGCAAGGTTTTTGTTTTCACCTTTTACAAAATCAACCGTTTCCTGTTCGATAGAAACCGAAGGGGTAGGCTTTATGGCACAGCGGAAGGTTATGGGCATTCCGTTGGAAATTCCGCCGTTTATTCCGCCGTTATGATTTGTTTTTGTTATGATATTTCCGTTTTCACCGATTCTGAAAGGATCGTTTGCTTCGCTTCCGCGCATTTTTGCCATTTCAAAACCTGCGCCGAATTCAACGCCTTTTACTGCAGGAATGCTGAAAAGGAAATGGGCAAGCTGACTTTCGATGCTGTCAAAATAAGGTTCACCGATTCCGGAGGGGATTCCGGTTATTGCCGTTTCAAGTATTCCGCCGACGGAATCCTGTTCGGATTTTGCGAGAAGGATTGCTTCTTCAATTTTTTTGCCCTGTTCCTCATCAAGAACGGCAAAAAGTTTTTCGTTAAGAGAATATATATCATTTTCGATATCTTCAAATTTTCTGTCGGGAATTCCGGCGCATTCGGCAATATGAGTTCCGATTTTAATGCCTTTTGCATCAAGAGCGGAAAGGCAGATTGCTCCTGCTGCAACAATGCCGGCTGTTATTCTTCCGGAAAAATGTCCGCCGCCGCGGTAATCCTGAAAGCCGTGATATTTACATTCTGCAGCAAAATCTGCATGTCCGGGCCTTGCGGTTGATGCAATTTCTGAATAATCCCTGCTTTGGGTGTTTTCGTTGCGGATGAGAATTGTTACAGGTGTTCCGGTTGTGAAACCGTTAAAAACACCGCTTAAAATTTCAAATTTATCTTCTTCCTGTCTTGCGGTGGAAATTGCTCCGGCGGGACGTCTTTTGGTAAGCTGAGCGGCGATGAAATTTTCGTCAACAGGGATTCCCGGAGCAATTCCGGAGAGGATGGAGATGATTCCCGGGCCGTGGCTTTCGCCGGCAAGAGTTATGGAAACACTTTGTCCGATTGTATCTTTCATGCAAAAAACTCCTTCATTCGGTTAAAAAGTTCTGCTGTAGACCATTCTTCAAACTGGAAATTTTCGATTTCCGAAAGAGTTATTACGGTAACCTTTTCGCCGGAAAATTTTTTATCGTGGGAAGCTGCGGAAATCAGTTTTTCCAGGTCGCCGTGATATTCAGTCGGAAGTTCAAGTTTTTTGAGCACCGTTTTAAGGCGTTCGCGGATTTCCGGAGAACACATTGGAAGCATTCCGAGGGCAACGCATTCGCCGTGATAAAGTCCGCCAAGTTCTTCGGCGCTTTCAACAGCATGTCCCATGGTATGACCGAAGTTGAGGACCTTGCGAAGGCCGCTTTCCTTCTCATCTTTTTCAACAACGGCGGATTTTATTTTTACGGAACGTTCGATTATGGTTTCAATGTTTTTATGTACGTCGGAACTTTCGAAAAGTTCAAAAAGTTCTTTATCAAAGGTAAGGGACATTTTTACCGCTTCTGCAAGGCCGTTTGAAAAATGGCGTTCCGAAAGGGTTTTTAAAGTGTCCGGGTCGATAAGGACGGCTTTTGGCTGATAAAAAGCGCCGATTATGTTTTTGACCCCGTTAAAATTAACCGCGGTTTTTCCGCCGACTGAAGAATCCACCTGGGAAAGAACAGTTGTCGGGATATTATAAAAATCAATTCCGCGCATATAGCTTGCCGCGGCAAAACCGGCTAAATCACCGCAAACTCCGCCACCGACCGCAACAACGCAGTCGCTTCTGGTAAAACCATGCTCAAGCATTGCGGCGCAGAGTTCTTCAAAAATTTCAAGACTTTTGCTTTCTTCACCCATAGGAACGGTTGCAATATAAGGAGTTTTGCATTGCGCAGCAAGGCTTTTTGAATATTCCGTCGGAACGCCGGAATCCGTTACTATGAGCACCTTGCGGTCAAGGTTCAGAATGGAACCTGCTTTTTTGAGCACGCCTTTTTCGATCGTTATATCATAGCTTCCAAGGGGAAGATTTATCGGGACTATCATTCTGGAATTCTCCTTAAAGTTTCTTTTCGTGGGGGAAGGAACCGATTATACGGAGCCTTTCGCAATATTGCGAAAGTTCTTTCATCATCCTTTGGCCTTCTTCGCTGTAAGCGTTGCCGTCGGCTTCAACATAGAAATAATATTCCCACATAAGTTCTTTCATTGGTCTGCTTCGAAGAGTTCTCATGTTAAATCCGCAGTCACCAATTATATTGATTGCTTTTGCAAGAGCTCCGGCTTCGTTGCGGACAGTGAAAACCATTATGAACTGTCTGCCGGTTTCTTTATAATCGGGAAGACTTTCCGCTCTTGAGAAAACGGCAAAGCGGGTTGTGTTAATGCTGCTTTCGTTGATCCTTCTTTCAAGAACTTTAAGTCCATAGAGCTTTGCGGTATCGCGGCTTGCAATTGCGGCAACGGTTTTGTCATTTTCTTCAACCACTTTCTGGGCAGCAATGGCGGTGTTGTTTGCTCTAACTGCCTCAAAACCATGCTTTTTAATGAATTTTGCACATTGTTCAAGAGCCTGGGGGTGGCTTATTACTGTTCTGATATCGTCAATTGTTGCTCCGGGAAGACCAAGAAGATTATGTGTTACCTCAAGATCGTATATTCCGTTGATATAAAGGCTTCCCTGGAACATAAGGTCGATAACCTGAGAAACTTCGCCGGCATAGCTGTTTTCGATAGGGAGAACGGCACAGTCGCATTCGCCGTTTACAACTGCTTCATAGGCGGAAGTAAAATCACCGAAAGGAATTTGTTTTGCGGAAGGAAAAATGTTTTTTGCGGCAATGTTGGCGAAAGCGCCTTCGACTCCGCTGTATGCAACTTTCAGTCCTTCCTGAAGCATCTGCTGATATTTTCGGGAAATACACATGGTATCTTTAAGAAAATTGACATAATATGAGCGGAGAGTTTCGTCCTCGACAAATTCGGAATTTCTTGCTATAACTTCATTTTCGCGGCTTTGGTCAAGAATCGGAAGGCCGCGTTCCATTTTATATTCGGAAATAAGTTTTGCGGCTTCCATTCGTTTTACGAAAAGCGCCGCCATTTCCTTATCTATTTCGTTTATGCTTTTTCTTGCTTCTTCAAGTTTGTTCATAAGAAATATTCCTCCGCAAGTTTTTTAAAAGAGGGGAGAGAGCGTTCTATCTGCTCGGTGGAAACGCAGTAGGAAATGCGGACAAAGCCTTCCATACCAAAATCATCGCTTGGAACGATGAGAATTTCATATTTTTTTGCTTTTTCTGAAAAAGCTTTTGCGTCCGGTTCGGGGGATTTTACAAAAAGATAAAAAGCTCCTTCGGGTTTAACGGCTTCAAAACCCATTTTCGTAAGAGAGTTATAAAGAAAATTTCTGTTTTTTTCGTAAACAGAAATATCTGAAACCATTTTTACGCATTTTGGGATCATTTTCTGGAAAAGGGAAGGGGCGCAGACGAAGCCGAGGGCTCTTCCGGCTCCGCAGATTCCGGCATAAAGCTCTTTCCAATCCGGATCTTCCGGAGAAACGAGGATATATCCTATTCTTTCACCCGGAAGAGAAAGGCTTTTGCTCCAGGAATAACATATTATTGTATCATTATAATATTTTGTGACGAAAGGGACTTTTGCTCCATCATAGGTAAGTTCACGGTAAGGTTCATCGGAAATAAGATAAATTTTTCTGCCGAATTTTTCTTCCGCTTCTGAAAGGATTTTTCCGAGTTTTTCAAGACTTTTTTCGGAAATAACCGCTCCTGAAGGGTTGTTAGGAGAATTTATTATTACAGCAGAGGTTCTTTCTGTTATACTTTCGGAAAGTTTTTCAAAATCTATCTGGAAATCCGGCCATTTACAAGGTACAACAACCGGTTTTCCTCCGGAGGTTTCAACAAAAACAGTATATTCCGGAAAGAACGGAGCAAAAAGAATTACTTCTTCACCTTCCTCAACAACGGCGGAAAGAGAAATTGTAAGAGAAGCTGCAGCTCCGCAGGTGAGATAAAGATGTTCGGGGCCAAAAGCAGCGGAAAACCGTTCGTTAAGGTCGGAGGCTATGGAATTTCTTGCAGAAATATCCCCCGGTGCGGAAGTATAGCTGTGAATTGCGAGAGGATTTTCTTCGGTGAGAAGGCGGCAGAGTTCTTCCGAAAGTTCTTTCGGAGCGGGAACGCTCGGATTACCTATGCTGAAATCGAAAACGTTTTCTGCGCCGATTTCCGCTTTGCGCTTGTTTCCGTATTCAAAAAGCTCGCGGATAACGGAACGTTTTTTGCCAAGCTCTTTCATTCTCTCTGGGTTCACGGCAGGACTCTCCTTTTTTGGTTAACAATGTTAACCAATGGTTAATATACCTATAATATACCTACATGAAAAGAATGTCAATAATTGAAATATAATTCTGCGGTGGTATAATTATTGGTGAAATAACAAAAAAGGAGGGATTTTTATGGATGAAGAGTTCGGTTCTGCTTCGGTAAGGGAACAGCTTATCGTTGCGGGAATTGCGGAACTTGAAAACCATGGAATAGCCGGTTTTTCTCTCCGGAGGGTTGCTGCCGCCTGCAACATTTCCTGTGCGGCGCCCTATAAACATTTTAAAAGTAAAGAAGAATTTATCGAAGCAATTTTTGAATATATTAAAAATCAGCTTAACCTTCTTCTTGATCAGGTGGAAGCGGTTTTTAATGAACCGAAAATCTGCCTTATGGAATGCTGCGTTGCATATATTCGTTTTTGTATAGCAAATCCTCATTTCCGTGCAGTCCTTCTGCTTTCGGAAAAAGATCTTCCCTTGGGCGAAAGGGTCAAAAAGCTTATTCCCCTTTGTTTTCCGAAAATGGAGGAAGAGGAAAGGGATTACCGCGGCTATGCCGCAAGATGTATTGCCTACGGTTCCGTAAGCCTTTTGCTGAAGGGCGAAATTGAATATAATGAACGGACCATGGCAAGGATCAGAGAAAATATTATGAGAGAACTTGAATAAAAACAAAAAAGAGCACTGTTTTGCAGTGCTCTTTTTCATAGAAAAAACTCACAATATATATGCTTTGAAACACACGGAGCAGTGGATACTTTATTGCGAAAACATGTGTTTCCGGATGTGTTTTGAGGCAGAAGAACATAAAAAATCCGGATGAATAAAAAATAAAAATTTTCCAAGAATTAACAAAAATAAGGGCAAAAACAAGCCACAAACAGCTGTTTTTACCCTTAAATTCAAAAAAATATAAAAAAATTGCGCCAAACCGCAAAAAACGGCTTGACACCTATTGAAATTGATAATATAATTGTAGAATGTACCATAGTGGATACTTGCGCCTCGTTCCAAACTACTATACCACAGTTTGACGAAAAATGCAAGTGTTTCGGTCAAGAAAATAAACGACGTAAATACGGATGAATGGAGTGAGCTATTTGGTAAATGTAAAACCTGTCAAGCTCGGAAAAAATGTCCGCATGAGTTTTTCTAAAATCAACGAGGTCCTCGATATGCCGAACCTCATCGAGATTCAGAAAGACTCTTATAAATGGTTCCTTGAAGAAGGTCTTCAGGAAGTTTTCCGTGATGTTTCTGCCATCACTGATTATTCCGGAAACCTTGTTTTGGACTTCATCGATTATCATATCGAAAACAAGCCCAAATATACCATCGAGGAATGCAAAGAGCGCGACGTGACTTATGCAGCACCTCTTCGTGTAAGAGCAAGACTGCAGAATAAGGAAACCGGCGAGATCAAAGAACAGGATATCTTCATGGGAGATTTCCCGATTATGACCCCTTCCGGCACTTTTGTCATCAACGGCGCAGAGCGTGTTATTGTATCCCAGCTTGTCCGTTCTCCCGGCGTATATTTCGCCATGAACTACGACAA
>JAZUAX010000010.1:0-3090 GCA_045638185.1 Oscillospiraceae bacterium
AGAATTCAGAAGACTTTGGATCACCAGAATTTCCGCTGGCTGCAAAATGAACGATATGAACTATTCTTCCTTCATGAACGGCCTCAAAAAATCCGGTGTAACCCTTAACAGAAAAATGCTTTCCGAAATGGCAATCCATGATGCAGAAGGCTTTGCAGCTCTTTGCGCACAGGCAAAAGCAGCTCTTTAATTTCGACAATAAACGCCCGAGTTATATATTAGCTCGGGCGAATTGCTTTATTTACGGGTAATTTTATGGGGCGTTTTTCCATACAATTACTTCCATTTTTTCCAGAAACAGGAGGATTTTATGCTTATTTCAAGCCGCGAAAACCCGATTATAAAAGAAGCCGCAGCGCTTGTTTCCGACAAAAAAGCAAGAAAACAAAGCGGACTTTTTGTTGTTGAAGGTGCAAGACTTTGCTCTGAAGCCTGCAAAAGCGGCGCAGAAGTTCTCCGCCTTTTTGTAACGGAAGAAGCCGAAAAAAGATATCCCGAATATCTTAAAGAACTTCTTTCCGAAGCCAAAGAGGTATATAATATAACTTGTTCCGTTGCCGAAAAGATAAGCGACACTAAAACTCCCCAAGGAGTTTTTGCTGTTTGCAAAATGGAAGAAAAACCGCTTGATTTAAACAAAAACGGCGTTTTTGTCCTTCTTTCAAATCTTCAGGATCCGGGCAATATCGGCACCATTCTCCGCACCTGCGAAGCAATGGACGCAAGGGGAGTTTTCCTTTGCGGCTGTGGCCATTGCTTTTCTCCCAAAGTTCTGCGCGGAACAATCGGGTGCATTTTCCGCCTTCCGATAAAGGTGTTTTCTGAAACGGCGGAGGCTCTTTCTCTTCTTAAAAAAGCAGGAGTTTCCACTTATGCTTCTGCCTTAGCAGAAAATGCCCTTCTCCTTCCGGAGGTAAAATTCAGCGAAAAATCCTGCGTGCTCATCGGAAACGAAGGAAACGGACTTGAGCACGAAGTTATCGAGGCCTGCGACAAAGTGGTTATGATACCCATGCCCGGAAAAGCAGAAAGCCTCAACGCTGCTTCCGCAGCAGCAATTATGATCTATTCCGCAGCGATGCAGAGATAATTTGCCTTACGGCAATTTTTCTGAAAGGAGGACCCGGGAAATGAGTCTTGAACATTGGGCCTGGCTTGGAATTGCCGCACAGCCCGGCAACAGAATTGTTGACGATATACTTCGGGTTTTTCCCGACCCGGAAGAATTCTTTCTTTCCGGTGATTCCGGAATTGAAAAAGTTGGAACAATAAACGAAAGAGACGCTCTCCGAATCCGCGCAACAAGCCTTGACGTTGCGAAAAAGGCGGTTGAGACCGCGGAAAATTACGGAGCAAAAGTCCTTACCAAAGAATCCGAATTTTATCCGCAGAATCTTCTCAACATTGTTTCCGCGCCGCCCGTTCTCTATGTTCTCGGCGACGAAACCTGCCTTAATATGGAACCCGCTGTTGCGGTTGTCGGAACAAGAAGAATAAGCGAATACGGAAACAAAATGGCGCAGATAATTGCCGGGGGCCTTGGCTCCGCAGGCGCGCTTGTTGTTTCCGGAATGGCTCTCGGAATAGATTCCGCCGCTCATAAAGCCTGCCTTTCCGCAGGCGGAAAAACCGTTGCGGTCCAGGGCTGCGGAATCTGCAAAACATTCCCGCCGGAAAACATTGAACTTAAGGAACTTATTGCCGCAAACGGCGCGGTTATAAGCGAGTTTGTTCCGGATGAGGAAGCCCGCTCCAGCTTTTTCCCTATAAGAAACCGAATCGTTTCCGGAATGAGCCTCGGAGTCTGCGTTGTTGAAGCCGCCGCCAGAAGCGGAACTTCAATAACCGCAAATTTGGCTTTTGACCAGGGAAGAAAGGTTTTTGCCGTTCCGGCAGACGTTAACCGAACAACTTCCCAGGGAACTTTCCGCCTTCTCCGAAGCGGTGCAATTCCCGTTGCGGACGCAAAGGATATTCTTATGGAATTCGGCGAAGAATATATTTCTCACCTGAGCCTTGATAAGATCCAGAAGCGCAAAACGGAGAAAAATCCCGAAGCAAAAAATGAAAGGACCGAAAAAGCGCCGAAGCTCACCAAAAAAGCTCCGCCGCCAGGTCTTTCAAAAAACGCCGCCGCTATTTACAGCGTTCTTGACAGAACACCAAAAAGCGCGGACGAAATTTCCGAACTTACAGAACTTTCTTCCTCCGCGGTTGCGGTAGGTTTAACCGAGCTTGAACTTCTCGGACTTATAATTCCCGCTTCCGGAAGAAGATTTGTTATTGCGTAAAAAACTCCCGAATCTGTAAAAACCTCCTCGGAGGAGGAGGTGGCATCGCGCAGCGATGACGGATGAGGGATTACCAATAATTTGCGAGCAGACATGCATTTGTCGGGGATCATCCCTCCCCGGTCTGCTTCGCAGACAGCCCCTCCTCTGAGGGGCTATAAAACTTTTCCCTTTAACAAGGGAAGCAAAATACTAATTTAGGGGGTAATTATTACGGCAGCAGAAACCAAAGTATCAAAGCGCTCCGCTAAAACCGCAAAAAATCTTGTTATAGTGGAGTCCCCTGCTAAAGCAAAAACCATTGAAAAATATCTCGGCGAGGATTTTACCGTTGTCGCTTCCATGGGCCATGTTCGCGATCTTCCGAAAACCACGCTTGGAATTGACGTAAAAAACGGTTTTGTTCCTCAATACATTCTTATATCCGGCAAGGAAAACCTTGTTCGCAGCCTTAAAAAACAGGCCGCCGCTGCAGATTACGTTTATCTCGCAACGGACCCTGACCGCGAAGGCGAAGCAATTTCCTGGCATCTTGCAAAACTTCTCGGTCTTCCTATGGATGCACCCAACCGCGTAACTTTTAACGAAATCACCCATTTCGGCGTTGAACAGGGTATGTCGGCACCCAGAAGCATCGATACCGACCTTGTTAACGCACAGCAGGGCCGCCGAGTTCTTGACCGAATTGTTGGCTATAAACTCAGCCCCTTCCTTTGGAAAAACATTCGCGGCGGTTCTTCCCTTTCCGCGGGCCGTGTTCAGTGCGTTGCGGTAAAACTTATTGTTGACCGCGAACGCG
>JAZUAX010000011.1:0-3375 GCA_045638185.1 Oscillospiraceae bacterium
AGCATATTCGATACGGAGAGGTCCTGCGATCTTGTTCATGGATTTGATCTGTGCGGAACCGCCTACTCGGGAAACGGAGATACCCGGGTTAACTGCAGGGCGAACACCCTGGTTGAAAAGGTCGGTTTCAAGGAAGATCTGACCGTCGGTAATGGAAATTACGTTGGTCGGGATATATGCGGAAATATCGCCTGCCTGGGTTTCAATAATAGGAAGTGCGGTGATGGAACCGCCTTTTTCGAGTTTTGCAGCTCTTTCGAGAAGACGGGAGTGCAGATAGAAAACGTCACCGGGATATGCTTCACGGCCCGGAGCACGTTTAAGAAGAAGTGCCATGGAACGATATGCAACGCCGTGTTTGGCAAGGTCATCGTAAACGATGAGAACGTCTTTGCCCTGATCCATAAAATACTCTGCAATTGCAACACCGGAATAAGGTGCAAGGTACTGAAGAGGTGCCTTTTCGGAAGCAGTGGAAGCAACAACAAGGCTGTATTCCATTGCGCCGGCTTCGGTGAGTTTCTGTACCATCTGTGCAACAGTGGAAGCTTTCTGTCCGATTGCGACATAAATGCAGATTACATTTTCGCCCTTCTGGTTGATGATGGTATCGATCGCAAGAGCGGTTTTACCGGTCTGGCGGTCGCCGATGATAAGCTCACGCTGGCCACGGCCGATAGGAATAAGGCTGTCTACCGCTTTATAACCGGTCTGGAGCGGGCTGTCAACGGATTTTCTTTCGATAACGCCGTGAGCTTTTTTCTCAACCTGGCGATATTCTTCGGTGAGTATCGGGCCTTTGCCGTCTATCGGCTGGCCAAGAGCGTTTACGACTCGACCGATCATGGCTTCGCCAACCGGAACGGAAACGATTTTTCCGGTGCAGCGAACTTTGTCACCCTCAACGATTTTGCTGTCATCGCCGAGAAGTACGCAGCCTATGTTGTTCTCCTCAAGGTTCTGGACCATTCCGTAAACCTCGCCGGGGAATTCGATAAGCTCGCCTGCCATTGCGTTATCAAGTCCATGAACCCTTGCGATACCGTCGCCGACCTGAACAACAGTTCCGAACTGGGAAGTTGCAAGGCGGCCTTCATAATTTCTGATCTGTTCTTTGATCAGTTTGTTGATTTCATCGGGTCTGAGATTCATTAACTTTTCATGCCCCTTTTATCATATTTGAATTGATTTCAGCTGTTTTTTAAGTCCTTCAAATTTAGCTTTTACGGAAGCGTCGAGCATTTCGTTGCCGACATAAAGAACCATTCCGCCGATTATTGAAGGATCCACCGAGGTTTTGAGCACGATTGTTTTGCCATATTTTTCGCCGAGTTCTTTTTTGACCTGTTCGATCTGCTCTTCGGTCATTTCAATGGCAGTAACGGCCTCCGCCTCGAGAATGTTTTTCTTTTCTTTATATCCGCGTTCGAAGTCAAGGAACATTTCCATAACTTCGTCCATGCGGTTTCTGTCGATAAGAGTCATAAGGAAGCTTATCAGATAGGTGTTTCCGCCTTCAAGAATTTTGGAAACGGTTGCTTTGAGTTCTTCGGAAGAAAGGATTTTTTCGGTCATAAGGCGTTCAAAATCCTTATCGGCTTTCATTTCGGCATAAAGAGCTCCGAACTGTTCGTAAACCTCGTCTTCACATTTTTCCTCAAAAGCAATATCAAGAAGAGCTTCGGAATATCTTCTGACCGCAAGGCTCATAAGCTTACACCTCCTTGATCATGGAGATGGATTCACTGATAAGCTGGGCATGGTCCTCTTTGGTAAAGGATTTTCCCGAAATTTTTTCTGCGGCGTCGATAGTCATATCAACAATGGAATCACGCAGTTCTTTTTCAGCCTGCGTGCGTTCTCTGTCAATCTCTTTTCTTGCATTGGTTATGATGGTTTCAGCCTGTTCGCGTGCTTCGGCAACGATTTTTTCCTTCATCATTTCGCCGTCCTGGGCTGCATTATGAAGAATTTCGGCTTTTTCATCATGAGCGCCTTTAATCATTTCAGCATATTCGCTTTCAAGTTTTTCCGCATTTTCTTTTGCTTCGTTTGCTGCGGAAAGATCTTTTGCAATAGTCTCTTTGCGTTCTTCAAGCATAGCTTTGATTTTATCCGCAAAGAAAACTTTTACGATCATGAAAAATGCAAGAAAGGTTGCGCCCTGAATAACAATGGTTCTTATGAGATTGGCATCCAATTTTATAAGCCAGCTATCCATATTGTTACCAAACTTTCTGTAGATTTTTGTTTCTTAAAATCAGAAGGGTTTAACGAAAATAAGGATAAGGGCAATTACAAGGCCGTAAATACCGGTGGTTTCGGAAACTGCCTGGCCGAGAAGCATGGTGGAAATGATTCTGCTCTGTGCTTCGGGCTGTCTTGCAACTGCTTCAACACCTTTACCTGCTGCAAAACCTTCACCGATTCCGGGGCCGATTGCTGCAAGACCTACGGAAAGGCCTGCACCGATGGCGCTTGCTGCATAAATGAGATCCTGTCCAGTAATGTTTTCCATATTAGTTCTCCTTTTTATATAAATATTTTTCTTTTTAAATTTTATCCTGCAATGAAGAGCATTGAAAGCATACAGAAGATATAGGCCTGGAGACAGCCCGCGAATACATCAAAATATCCGTGAACGATCGCCATTGGGAAGAGAGGAAGCATGCAGATTATTGCAAGGCCCATAACAAGTGCTTTTTTGCCTTTTCCAAGGGTTTTAAGCTTTTTATATTGTTTTGTAAGAAGCAGAACAGTAAGCAGAACTGCCGCTGCAGAAATCCAGATCGGGATAAAGTTTGAACCGACAAGCATCGCATAAATAAGCGCACCAAGCATCATTCCGCCCATCATATTTCCGAAAAGACGGAAAGTGAGGGAAACAGGGTTTGCAAGTTCGCCGATGATGTTCATCGGAAGCATTATCGGAATCGGCTCGAAGAAGGATTTGAAATAAGCTTTTACTCCTGTTGTGCGGATTTTGTTTACCTGGGTAAGAATAAAAGTAAGAATCGCCACTGCAGCCGGGGTTGCAATATCTGCCGTAGGCGGTCTTATAATTCCGAGACCAAAGAAACTGGATACGTTGGAAACAAGCAAGAATGCGAAAAGCGCAAGGAAATAAGGAACAAAAGCTTTGCAGTTTGCACCCATGTTGCTGGTTACCATATCGTCAATGGCTCCGTAAATCATTTCCGCAATTACCTGTTTCTTTCCCTCGGGTTTAACTTTAAGTCCGCTTCCGAGCCAGATGAACAAAGCGGAAAGTAAAATCAGAATAAGCCAGGTCCAAACCATGGTGTTGGTGATTTCCGTTCCCAAAAACGAAATTCCGCTGCTTTGTACTTCTGAAATAGATATTCCCACAATCAT
>JAZUAX010000012.1:0-21900 GCA_045638185.1 Oscillospiraceae bacterium
CCGGCGGCGAAGATGAACTTATCGTTGCAACCAAAAAAGGCTACGCGATCCACTTTAAAGAAACCGACGCACGCGAACTTGGCCGAACCGCCCGCGGCGTAAGAGCAATCGAACTCCGCCCGGATGACGAAGTTGTTGGCAGGGAAATTGTTGAAGAAGGCACAAAACTTCTTACCATAAGCGAAGGCGGTAAGGGACGCCGCAGCGAATTCTCCGATTACAGCATCCAGAACCGCGGCGGTAAAGGTATCCAGAACTATAAAACCGATAACGTTGCCGGAATCAAAGCCGTTGCAGATGACGATGATATCATCGCAATCAGCTCCGACGGCATCATAATCCGTCTTTCCGTCGATGAAGTCAACGTTCAGTTCCGTTCTGCTTCCGGCGTAAAAGTAATGCGCCTTGCTTCCGAAGATTCCCGCGTTGTTTCCTTCACCGTTGCTCCGAAAGGCGAAGATGAAGAGGAAACCGAAGGCGAAACCGAGGAAAATTCCGCAGAAGCTTCCCCTGAAGCACCTTCCGAAGAATAAATTCAATAAAATACAAAAGGCGGGAATTTTCCCGCCTTTTGTTTAAGGAGAATTATTATGCACAGAAACAGAAGAAACAGAGAACCCCAATCTCCTCTTGCAGCAATGCTCATCGGAATTTTTGTGGTTTGCTTCGGAATTTTCTGGACAATAATGGCGGGTTCAATGTTTCCGCCAATGGCAATTTTCGGAATCCTTTTCACAGCAATCGGCGCGGTGAATGCATATAATACATATAAAACCGTTAGGAAAAACGCCGAAAAACCGCATGAGCATCAGGAATACTGCGATTATGAAGAAGAGCGTGCTCAGCAGAAGGAAGAACTTAGATGCCCCTATTGCGGCGCACCGATCCATAATTCCGACACCGAATGTGAATATTGCGGTTCAAGACTTTAAAAAAAGGCGGATATGATCCGCAGCAAATATAAGGTAAAAAAACGGCGGGAAAACCCGCCGTTTTTTATATAAATCCATTTTTCACTTTAATATGCAACAGCGCTAAACTTTCGCCGCCTTTAAAACCAAAAATTGCAAGGAAAAGTCGGATAACCGCGATACAGACCGGAATGAATGGATTTTTGCAGGATGAATAAAATTATTCCTGCAAAACGTGCTTTCATCAATATCAACTGTATTTCTCTCGCGGACAGTTATAAATAAAAAAAGACCGCCTTTTTCAGGGCGGCTTTTTTTGTTACTACATTTATTTTACAATGGAAAGAATAAGAGTCATAAGAGTTTTTGCAAGGTTAACGGATTTTTTTTCAGCTACGAGAGCGGAAAAACCTTCACAATAAGCCATATTTTCGTGTTTTGCCCAGCTGGGAGAAACCTCATGGCGGTTTTCAAGCTGGCAGCGATAATCATTAAAAGAAATGTTAGAGAACATAAAATCAAGATCCTTTCGTTGTTTAATAGGCGCAAGGCGTTCCCTTGCTGCCGGCAATTTATTAACGAACTGTCCGTTCGTCGAGTACATTATAGCGCAATAAATCCTGCAAAATCAAGAGGCAACACTGAAGAAAACTAACGAAAATTAGTATTAAAAACTGTGCATATTGCACAAAAATGTAAAAATCAACCATTTTAAAAATAGAATATACATTATATCAAACCAAAAACCGAATAATATACAAAATATGTATAAAAATTTTTTCGCAAAAAAACAAAAAATCTTCAAAAAACCGCTTTAATATGCGCTTTTCTGCTTTATCGCAATAAAACATTCTGTTGTATAAAAACAACTGTCCGCCATAGAAAAAAGCCTCCCGTTTTTTCGGGAGGCTTTTTTTATTCATTATCATATCTCATAGCAAGCAGAACTTTTTTCATAAGTTCAATGGGTCTTTCGGCGGTTTTAAGAGTTATGGTAAGGTGGGGCTTGTTTCCTTTAAGATCCATGGAAAGTCTGCCCTGCATTTTTTGGGTAGCCATGCTGATCCTCTCAAGGTCAAGCTCCTTCGGATAAAAACGCATTTCCGAATCAAACTGGCGTATATCCGTAATTCCGAGGTGGGAAGCCATGTTGCGCAAAGTTGCAACCTCAATAAGTCCCATAACGGAAACCGGCGGATCGCCGAAACGGTCGATAAGCTCATCAATAACATCCGCCGCGTCGTCCTGGTTGCGGATCGCCGCAATTCGCTTATACATATCAACTCGCTGGTTAAGGGAGCTGATATATTTTTCCGGAATGTGGGCGTCAAGAGCAATATCGATTGCACAGTCTTCGGAAGAAGGCGGCGGTGCTTCGCCTTTTTCTTCCGCAATAGCTTCGGAAAGCAGGCGTACATACATTTCATAACCTACGGATTCCATATGTCCGTGCTGGTTTGCACCAAGGATATTGCCCGCTCCGCGGATTTCAAGATCGCGCATCGCAATTTTAAAACCGGAGCCGAACTGGGTGAAATCTCGGATTGCGGAAAGTCGTTTCTGCGCAATATCGGAAATGGATTTTCCTCTTGTAAAAGTGAAATATGCAAAAGCATGGCGGCTGGAACGTCCTACCCTTCCGCGAAGCTGATAAAGCTGGGAAAGACCCAGGTGGTCCGCGTTTTCAATTATAAGAGTGTTGCAGGAAGGAACGTCAACGCCGGTTTCGATAATGGTTGTGCAAACGAGGATATCCGTTTCCTGGTCGATAAGGCTCTTCCAGATATCGGAAAGCTGTTCTTCGCTCATTTTTCCGTGGGCGTAAGCAATTCTTGCATCGGGCAGATCTTCCTGAAGTTTTGCCGCGCAGCTCATAATGCTTTCGGTGTTGTTATGGAGATAAAAAACCTGTCCGCCCCTGCGGAGTTCTTTCCGGATAGCCTCAAGGATAACTCCCCGGTCATATTCCATAACGTAGGTCTGAACCGGATGACGGTCGGTGGGCGCTTCCTCAATGGTGGACATATCGCGGATTCCGCTCATGGCCATGTTGAGAGTTCTCGGAATCGGCGTTGCGGAAAGAGTGAGAACGTCAACGGAAGCTTTCATCTCCTTCATTTTTTCCTTATGGGCAACGCCAAAGCGCTGTTCCTCGTCAATTACGCAAAGACCAAGATCTTTGAAAAGAACGTCCTTCTGCAAAATTCTGTGGGTTCCGATTATAACGTCGATTTCGCCGCTGCGAAGACGGGTAAGAATTTTTTCCTGCTGCTTCGGAGTGCGGAAACGGGAAAGAAGTTCAACGGTAATGGGAAAACCGTCCATTCTCTGGAGGAAGGTCTGATAATGCTGCCAGGCAAGAATTGTGGTTGGAACAAGAACAGCAACCTGCTTTCCGTCCATAACCGCTTTGAAAGCGGCGCGGAGCGCAACTTCCGTTTTTCCGAAACCAACGTCGCCGCAAAGAAGGCGGTCCATGGGTCTTGCGGTTTCCATATCGTGCTTGATTTCCTCAATGCAGCGGAGCTGGTCATCCGTTTCCTCATAGGGAAAACGCTCCTCAAAATCCCTCTGCCAATCGTTGTCTTCAGAAAAAGCATAGCCTTCTGTGCGCATGCGCTTGGAATAAAGCGCGATGAGTTCCTTTGCCATATCCTTGACAGCGGCTTTGACTCTGCTTCGGGTTTTCTGCCAATCGGCGGAATTGAGCTTGTTGAGTTTGACGGATTTGTCGTCCCTGGGTCCGACATATTTTGAAACAAGGTCAAGCTGGGTAACGGGAACGTAGAGCATATCCGTTCCGGCATAGCGGATGGAGATATAATCCTTAACAACCCCTCGGATATCCTGTTTCACAATTCCCTGGAAAACTCCGATTCCGTTAGTTACGTGAACAACGTAATCTCCCGGAGTGATATCCGAAAGGGATTTAAGCGGATTTTCGGATTTTTTGAATTTTTTGCGGCGCTTTTCAGAAACGTTGGAACGTCCCTGGCTGATGACCGCAACTTTTCCGAGAGGGAATTCAAAACCTGTTGAAAGGCAGCCTTCCAGAACAAAAACCGTTCCGGGGGAAATTTTTGCTTCCTTTGAAAAAGCTGCGTTTATATTATGGTTTAAAAGGTCAGTCGTAAGAGCATGCGCCGCTCTTTCCGTTCCGCAAAGAACCGCAACGGAAAATTTGCGCGCAGTATAATCCTTAAGATCCTCCAGAAGGGTTTCCAAATCGCCTCCCCAATGGGAAAGGGAAACCGCGCCGAAATCCGCAAGAGTTCTTACGTGCAGATCGTTCATGCTGCGTATGAACGAATCCATAAGCACAGTGGCGCCTTCGTCAAGAATTGAAATATATTCCGTAAGATCAAGGCTGAATTTTTCACATCCGGCAAAAAGGATTCCTTCCTCAAAAAGCATCGAAAGGTCTTCGTTCTGCTGGCTCTGGAGATTTCTTAAAACTTCCTTCTGTTTTATAAATTCGGAAGAAACAACAACGCCTTCCGGAAGATAATCAAAAACTGTTGCAGGGAATTTATAAACAAGGGGAATATATCGGTCAGGAGCGGAAACGGAAAGCCCGGCCTCGATTCTCTCAAGGTCTTTTTCAATGTTCTGCTTAACAAGCAAACCGTGTTTTCCGCGCTGTTTTGAATGGGCTTCTTTAAGAAGCTTAACAAAACTTTCGGTGGAATCCGGAAGAACTTCTCTCGCCGGAGCGATAAAAGCTTCTTCAATTTCCTTCGTTCTGCGCTGGGTCTCAAGGTCAAAATATGCTACCGAATCCGCTTCGTCTCCCCAGAATTCAATTCGGACGGGGTCTTTGGATTGGGGAGAGAAAAAGTCTAAAATTCCGCCGCGGACAGAAAATTGGCAGGGGCCGTCAACCTGGCTTCTGCGTTCATAACCTGCCCGGGAAAGTTTTTTTGCAAGTTCATCAAGGTCATAAATTTCCCCGCGTGAAATTGAAAAAGTGTTATATTTAAAAATGCCCGGCGGAATCGTAAACTGCAAAGCCGCCTCGACGGAAGTTACAACAATTCTGCAGGAACCGTCAAGAATCCTTCCGAGAACCGCAAGTCTTCGCTGTTCATATTCCGCGGAAGAACTTTCCGCCATTCTGAAGCGAAGGTCGCGGATAGGATATAAAGCAACTGCCGAAGGTTCGCAAAGCTGTGCAATATCTTCCGAAAGCTTTGTGGCCGAAGCTTCGTCAGGAGTTATTACCAAAACTGGTTTTCCGCCGCGCTTTTCAATTCCGGAAATAAGCATCGCTCTTTCCGCGCCGGAAACTCCTGCGGCGAAAATTGGCATGTCAAAACTCCGCCCAAGTGCGGAAAGCACCTGTCGGAACTGGGGTACGTTATCGAGAAAGTTCTGTAACATAAGAACACCTCTGTAATCTATATTGACCCTCCTTCAGAAGAAGGGGGGTGTGTGAAGTGGTATATGGATTCATTTTATACCTCCTCGGAGGAGGTGGCATTTCCGTAAGGAAATGACGGAGGAGGGATTTATTAAGAACCCGGAGGGTTGTCAGGAATCTGTCGGCAATGTCCCTCCTCTGAAGGGATTTGATCAGTTAAACTTATTCATGGCCTCATCAAGTTTTCCGGAGACCATAAGTTTTGCGGCTTCGAAGGAATTTTCATACATTCCCTGAAGGGTTTTTAAATCCTCTTCGGAATATTTTCCCAAAACCCAGTCCGCAAGGTCCCAGCCTTCGGGCTTTTTTCCGATTCCTATTTTGATTCTCGGAAAATCGTCGCCGCCGCAGCAAGCGATTATGCTTTTAAGACCGTTGTGGCCGCCGGCGCTTCCCTTTTTGCGGATGCGCATTTTTCCAACGTCAAGGGTGGTGTCATCAAAAACAACGATTACGTTGGTAAGGGGAATTTTATAAAAATCCATGGCGGCAAAAACCGCTTCGCCGGAAAGGTTCATAAAAGTCTGGGGCTTCATTAAAAGAACATTGTGTCCGCAAAGTTCCGCCGTGGTGGTGAGCGCCTTGAATTTAAGGCGGTCGATGTGAACGGAAAGCTTATCGGAAATAAGGTCAAGGGCCATAAAACCGGTGTTGTGGCGGGTTTTTTCATAATCCTTTCCCGGGTTTCCAAGGCCGACTATAATATATTCCGGGGGGCCGGAAACTTTTTCGGTTTTTTTGATTTTATCGAACAAACTCCAGATGTCGCTCATTTAAAATAACTCCTTTATATAGTAGGAAACGGTCAAGGCCGTTCCGTAAATCAATGCGCCAAAAGCCAGGTTTTGCCGATTCCGACATCGGCTTCCATCGGAACAGAAAGCTTTGCCAAAAATAACGGTCGGGCAAAAAATGCTGACTGAAAACCGCCGTCGGCCTGAACGATGGCGGTTGGAAATCGAAACCGCCGGTTTTCCGGTGGTGCGCCTTAGTCCCCTTTTAAGGGGACAGCGTTTGCGGGAGCAAACTGCAGGGGTAAAAACTTTTCTTTCAGGTTTCACCCGGTTTCTTTTGGTTACAAAAGAAATGGGGTGATTAATAATTAAAACCTTTCTTATCAATGCGCCAAAAGCCAGGTTTTGCCGATTCCGACATCGGCTTCCATCGGAACAGAAAGCTTTGCCGCGTTTTCCATTTCAAATTTAAGAATTTCCGCAACCTTTTCCGCGCAGTTTTCGTTTGCCTCAACAATAAGTTCGTCGTGGACCTGCATTATAAGTTTTGCATCAAGTCCTTCGGAAGCAAGGCGGTTTTCAACCTTTACCATTGCAAGCTTGATGATATCCGCCGCAGTTCCCTGAATGGGCATGTTGCGGGCAACCCTTTCGCCGAAAGCGCGAAGGTTAAAGTTGCTGGAAGAAAGCTCCGGAAGATATCTTCTTCTTCCGTAAGAGGTAACGGCATAGCCGCATTTTTTTGCATTTTCAATGCTTTCCTTCATAAAACGGTCAACGCCGCTGTAATGGTTAAGATAGCTGTCGATATATTGCTGTGCCTCTTTTGTGGAAACCCCGATGTTTTCTCCAAGGCTCCAGGCGCCGATTCCGTAAACGATTCCGAAGTTAACGGCTTTTGCGCTGCTGCGCATCTGAGAAGTTACGTAATCTTCCGGAACGCCGAAAACCTGCGCCGCGGTCTGAGTGTGTATATCGGTTCCGCCGGTAAAGGCGGAGATCATGTTTTCATCGTTTGCAAGATGTGCCAGAACACGAAGCTCGATCTGGGAATAGTCCGCGTCGATAAGGGTATAACCTTCCTTTGCAACAAAAAATCCGCGCATCTTTGCGCCGAGTTCGGTGCGTATCGGAATGTTCTGAAGGTTCGGTTCAAGGGAACTTATTCTTCCGGTCCTGGTTTCCTTCTGGTTAAAACGGGTGTGAACTCTTCCGTCCGGAGCAAGCGCATTAAGAAGTCCCTCAACGTAGGTGGAATTGAGCTTCGTCAGCTTTCTGTATTCAAGGATCTCGTCAATTGCCGGGTGGTAAGTTCTCAGATCTTCAAGAACGTCGGCGTTTGTGGAATAACCGCTTTTGGTCTTTTTCTTCGCCGGAAGTCCAAGATGCTCAAAAAGAACGACCCCAAGCTGCTTCGGAGAAAGAATATTGAATTTTTCACCGCAAAGTTCATAAATGCGTTCTTCGGTTTCGGAAATGGTGCTCAAAAGTTCAGCGCCGAAGTTTCTGATACCCTCCGGATCGATTTTGAATCCCCTAAGCTCCATGGAAGCAAGAATTTTTGCCAGCGGAAGTTCGATTTCATCAAGGATCTTTTCTTCGCCGAGGTTATGAAGTTCGGTTCTGAGCTTTTCGCAAAGGTCGGAAAAAACAGCCGCCTTTTCAAAAAGTTCCTTGTGAGCACCGGCTTCTCCAATTATCTCAAAACTCTCTGCATTATAAAGGGAAGCAAGCCTTCCGGCGGAATAATCATCGCCGGAAACGTTAAGGATATATCCTGCGAGGGAAGAATCCATAACGCAGTTTTCAACCTTTGTTCCGTGGTTTTCCGCCCAGCGGGAAAGGAATTTTAAGTCATCGGTGCGCTTTTTGCCTTCCGAGCACAGGAATTTTGCAAAGGAAGCATCAAAAAAGAACCCATCGTTCTCAACGAGCACCGCTTTTTTGCCGGAAACAAGACAAACGGCAGTAAGGTCGTCCCCTTCGTTTTCAAAAAGCACTTCCGTGAGCACGGAATCTTCAAAAGCGGAAAAGTCGGAACAATCTCCGAAAACAATTTCCATTTTCTCCTTCGGTTTCGCGGTTTCTTCTTTTATTTCCGCCGCTTTGGAAGGATCGAGACCAAGCCTTTCGATCATTTTATACATCTCAAGTTTTGTAAGAAGAGCAACCGCCGCAGCTTCGTCCCTGTTTTTGAGCATGTAATCTTCAAGATTTCCGGAAATCGGCGCAAAGCGGTTTATTTCGCCAAGGCGGCGGCTGAGATATGCGGAATCCTTGCCCTCTTCGAGCTTCTTTCTCTGGGCCGGTTTGAGTTCAAGTTCATCAAAATGCTCATAAATATAATCGACGCTCTTATATCTCTGGATCAGATCAAGAGCAGTCTTTTCGCCGATTCCGGGAACGCCGGGAATGTTGTCGCTGGTGTCGCCCATAAGCGCCTTGACCTCAATGAGCTGAAGAGGATCAACGCCGTATTTTTCGTGAACGGCGGAAATATCCATCATGGTGGAAACCGGCGCGCCCATTTTCGTGGTGGAAAGGCGAACGGAAGTGTGTTCCCCAATAAGCTGAAGGCTGTCCCTGTCTCCGGTGGAAATAACGCAGTCTGCGCCCTGTTCTTCACAAAGGCGGGAAACCGTTCCGAGAATGTCGTCCGCTTCCCAGCCTTCAATGGCGATGACCGGATATCCGAGATATCCAAGAAGTTCTTTCATAACCGGGAACTGATCGATAAGTTCCTGGGGGGTGGCGTGGCGGCCGGCTTTATATTCTTTGTAAAATTCATGGCGGAAAGTGGGCGCATGAACATCAAAAGCAAAAACGATCGCATCCGGCTTTGTTTCGGAAATTGCCGTCAGCAAAATTGAAAGAAAACCGTAAATTGCGTTTGTAAAAAAACCGTCCTTTGTGGTAAGAACCTTAATTCCGTAAAAGGCGCGGTTCATAATGCTGTTGGAATCCACAGCAAGTATCTTCATAAGGAGAAACCTCCCTTAAAAAATATAATTTAATGGAATATTTAATAATATTATATTAACTTATTATAGCATATAAAATTTCCTTATGCTATAATATTAGAATAAAATTCCTTAAAAGGCTCTTTTGTATAAAGAGAGCCGTTGGTAAAGCTGACAGAGGGATTTGCTTGTAATTTTTAATTTTCCCGGAGGAAACAGTGACAAAATACAAAAAACTTTTAACAGCGCTTATACTTTCCGCAATTATAATATCCTCTTCCGGATGCGAATTTTCGGAAAACACCCCGGTGATCGCACCGGAAACTTCCGAAAGTTCCTCTTCCATTCAGGAAAGTTCTTCCGAACCGGAAATAATCGTTCCCGAAGAACCGGAAGAAATTCCCGAACCGGAACCTGTTTTGGAACCGGTTTTTAAACTTTCCTCAAACGAAGTTCAGCGCGGAAGCTATTTTATAATCCGCGCAGAAAATATAGATCTTTCCGATTTTTCCTTTGTGGATTTTCTTGGCTATCGCAGGGAATTTATAGCCACCGAAGGAGGCTGGATCTGTTTTGTTCCGATAAAGATGGATACCCACCCCAAAAGCTATGAACTTTCCTTCAATGTCGGCGATTATAATTTTTCCGAAAGAATAATCGTTACGGAAAGATCCGTCAATCCTCAGTATCTTGTGGTTGCTCCTTCGACCCTTGAACAAACCCTTGAGGACGAAGCAGTCCGCGCCGCTTTTAACGATTTTTATCAGAAATATCGCTGGTACGAAACCGGAGTTAAATTCTGGGAAGGCGAATTTATAAAACCCCTTGGTGATTCCTGGTATAAGGAAACAACCCCCTACGGAACTTTCAGAACCTTTTCCAACGGAAAAGTTGAATGGCACGACGCAACCGATATGGCGGTTGGCGGAGGAACTCCGATTTACGCAACCAACAGCGGTGTTGTTCTTTTTTCGGATTACCTTGGCCTTACCGGAAACACAATTGTAATAAACCATGGCTTCGGTGTTTTAAGTTGGCATTATCACCTCAGCACAAGAAACGTTTCTGTCGGCGACAAAGTTGAAAAAGGCGATTTTATCGGAAGAGTCGGAACAACCGGCCTTTCCACCGGAAATCATCTCCATTTTGGAATAACCGTGGGCGGAACTTTTGTTGACCCGATGCAGATGATAGGTTCCGAACCGGATACCGATTTCTGGAAGGAGAGCGAAGAATGAAGATCGGCAACATAGAACTCCCAAAACATGCGGCTCTTGCGCCTCTTGCAGGAGTCGGCGACCGCGCCATGCGTGAAATAAGCCGTGAATTCGGAGCGGTCTGGACTGTCGGAGAAATGACAAGTTCCAAAGGTCTTTCATATGGAAGCAAAAAATCCGCGGAACTTCTGGAAATAAACGAAGCGGAAAGACCCTGCGCCGTTCAGCTTTTCGGAAGCGAACCGGAAGTTATGGCCGAAGCCGCAAAACTTTCCCTTGAATATAAACCGGACGCAATCGATATAAATTTCGGCTGCCCGGTTCCGAAAGTTGCCGGAAACGGCGGCGGCAGCGCCCTTATGAAGGATCCGGAACTTGCGGGAAGAATAGTCAGAGCCGTTGTGGATGCTGTTGATATTCCTGTAACGGTAAAATTCCGCGCCGGATGGGATAACGAACATCTCAACGCCGTTGAATTTGCCTGCATCTGCGAAGCAAACGGAGCTTCTGCCCTTACCGTTCACGGAAGAACAAGGACCCAGATGTATGCTCCGCCGGTAAACTGGGATATAATCCGCCAGGTAAAGGAAGCGGTCTCCGTTCCGGTAATCGGAAACGGAGATGTTGTTTCGCCGGAAAGCGCAAAGGCTCTTTATGAACAAACCGGCTGCGACCTTGTTATGGTCGGTCGCGGCGCAATGGGCAATCCCTGGCTTTTCAGACAGATAGCACACTATATGGAAACCGGCGAAAAACTTCCGGATCCAACCCCGGAAGAAAGAATGGCCGTCCTTAAAAAACACATTGAACTCCTCTGCAAATACAAAGGGGAATATACCGGAATGCGCGAAGCGCGAAAACATTCCTCCTGGTATATTAAAGGAATGCGCGGAGCCGCCGAATTCCGAAGAGAATGCGGCGCTCTCGAAACCCCGGAAGATCTCGAAAATCTTATTGACAGAGTCCTTCTTTCCGCAGAAAATGAAGGAGATTTCTGAGCATCTTTCGTCTTTTGATGAATAGAAAAAACACCTTATACAGTATATCCAAAAATTTCCAAAAGAGCCTGAAAATATACCCGAAAGTATCAAAAAAGGCTTTTCCACAAAAAAATTATGAACAAATGGCATATTTAAGCCATTTGGTGAAGAACTATGTGGAAAATGTTGAAAACTATGATGATTTACTGCTTTTCAAAGCAGAAAATCTGCTTTTTCCACAACCGCATTGTGGAAAATGTTGAAAAGTGCTCAAAAAAACCTTGTTTTTAAGCGGTTTTAAGCCAAAAGTTTTCCATGTGGACAAATTAAAAGGTCGAAAAAACCAAAAATGAGCACCGATTTTTACCAGAAAACAAGGAGGGAGCACCATGAATAAAAAATCCCCCGCAGGGCTGTATATTCACGTTCCCTTCTGCATACAAAAATGCAGATACTGCGATTTTTATTCTTTTCCGAAAGGCGAGGAATACTTCGAAATCTATAAAAACAGAGTCATTGAGGCCATTGAATTTTACGGAAAAAAGTATGCAAGGCCTTATAACTCTTTGTATTTAGGCGGCGGAACGCCTCTGCTTCTGGGTGAAAAACACCTTTCCGAGATAATGGAAACAGCAAAACCCTATCTGACTCCCGATGCGGAAGTTACCGCGGAAGGAAATCCGGGAGTTTCGGAGCGGGTGGATTTTTCCATCCTCAGAAAAGCCGGAATAAACCGCCTTTCCTTCGGTCTCCAAAGCAGCAACGAGCGGGAACTTTCCGCCCTCGGAAGGATCCATTCCCCGAAGGAAGCGGAAGAAACCGTCAGAGCAGCAAAGGAAGCCGGATTTGATAATATCTCCCTGGATCTGATGCTGGGAATCCCTTACCAGACGGAAGAAAGCCTTATCGAAAGCATAAATTTCTGTTCTTCCCTCGGTGTTCAGCATATTTCATCCTATATTTTAAAAATCGAGGAAGGAACTCCTCTTTCAAAAAGCGAACTGAGATTTCTTTGCGCGGATGAGGAAAAGGTTTCGGATCTTTATCTCATCGCCTGCGAAGAACTGGAAAAGCGCGGTTTTATGCAGTATGAAATTTCAAACTTTGCAAAGGAAGGAAAACGTTCCTTCCATAACACCCGCTATTGGCTGGACGATGAATATATCGGAATCGGCCCTTCTGCCCATTCTTTCATGGAAGGCCGCCGTTTTTATACCGACCGGAACATAAGAGATTTTCTTGAAAAACCTTTTGAAGAAAACGAAAGGGAGGAATCTTCCGGAGGCGGCTGGGAAGAATTTGCAATGCTTCGCCTTCGCCTTACCGAAGGACTTGATGTTCTGGAACTTGCGGAAAAATTTCCGGAAGTTTCCGCAGAAGAGCTGCTTGAAAACGCAAGACCTTTTGAAGCACCGGGACTTCTGAAAATTTCCGGAAGCCGGATTTCCTTTACCCCAAAAGGTTTCCTTCTTTCCAACGCGCTTACTGCCGAGATACTCTATTAAAATCATCCATTGAATAAAAAAGGGGGCTCCGCCATGAAAAAAATTAAAACTCTCGGAATAGTTTCGATGATCATCCTTGTTCTGATAATGGCGGTTTTTGCCGTTCTTGCCGCTTTGGGAATTTTTAAAATCGAAACCGACGAAAACGGAAAAAGCGAAATTATTTTCACCCCTTTAAAAAATGAATTTTTCGAATGGCAGACTTCCGAAACAGAAGGAGATATAACCGCGGTTTTTAAAACGGATGCCGGAAATTTTGAAGTTAAGCTCGGGGATTGTTCTGCGGCAGAAAAATTTATCGAACTTGATAACAGCGGAAATTTTGACGGAATGGAATTTTCCGTCCTTGCGGAAAATATGTTTATACAGTCTTCCCTTTCCGGCGAAGGTTTTTCCATGGAGGAAAATGAATTTGCCTGCATAAAAGGTGCTGTCGGTTTTGTTTTCGAGGATGAAAAAGCCTTTCCTTCAATTGTAATAATAACCGCAGAAGAACTTTCGAACGTTTCCGAAGGTTTTCTTTCCCAAAGCGGATTTAATGAGGAACGCACAGAAATTTATAAGAATTTCGGCGGAATTCCGGAATATGAAGGAAAAATCATAGTTTTCGGAATGGTCTCTTCCGGAAACGAGGTTATCGAAAAAATTGCAAAAGGAAAAAGTTCCGGCTATACCGGAGGATTTTCCGCTTTGGAACCTGTTAAAATAAATTCTGTGGAAATTTTTTATCCAACCGAAGAAAACTGATGTAAAACATCGTTGACTTTGGGGAAAGATTATTATAATATATTAAATGTAAAAAATATTCCCCGGAAAAAAGGAGAAATTAAAAATGAGCAAACAGAACAACATTCCCGAAACCGAAGATTACGGCAACGATATCGTAACCCTTGTTGACGAAAACGGAAAAGAAACCGAATTCGAAATAGTAGATTCCCTCGTAACCGAAAACAACGAATATTTTGCACTTATCCCTACCGAAACCGCAGAAAACGTCGATTCCGATGACGGCGAACTCCTTATCCTCAAGGTCGTTGAAGAAAACGGCGAAGAATTCCTCGAACCCATCGAAGATGACGAAGAATATGAAAGCATTGCCGAAATTTTTATGGATCGCCTTGAAGATCTTTACGATTTCGAAAGCTGAGTGAATAATATGGAAGATAAAGAACTCGAACTTCTCACCCTTACCGATGAAGAAGGAAACGAACACGAACTTGTTATAGTGGATTCCGTTGTTGCAAACGGAACAGAATATCTTGCTCTTGTTCCGGCCCAGGAAAGTGAGGAAGACGGCCTTTATATCTACAAAGTTATCAAAGAAGGCGAAGAAGAATATATCGAGCCCATCGAAGACGATAAGGAATTTGAAGAAATTTCCGAAACCTTTGAGGACCGCCTTTCTGAACTTTACGATTCCGAAGAAGACTGATTTTTAAAAGAAAGAGGAAAAAACCTTATGTCCGGGGATTTTGAAGAATATAATATTGTTACCCTTACCGATGATGACGGTAACGATGTAGATTTTGAACTTGTTGATGCCATTGAGCATAACGGAAAAAAATATTGCGTCCTCTATCCGGAAGGCCTTTCCGAAGAAGAACGCGAACTTGAAGAACCCGTGATCCTCGAATATGTAATCGACGGTGACGGCGATTATCTTGAAGAAATCGTCGATGAAGATGAATATGATGAGATCTACGGAATCTATTTCGGCGAAGATTATGAGGCATAATCCAAACAAAAAAACAAAATAATAGTAAAACACCCTGCTTTGTGCGAGAATCGTCCGTTTTTTTAATCCAACAAATCGTTAAACGGGAGTCCTGCTCCGGCTTTGTAATGTAGGCCCTGCCTTTTGGATCAGGGGAACGTGAACCTGTCGGGAGAACTTACCCACCCTTGTCATATGACCCGGGTTTCAACGATGGACTCTTCGGCATAGCGGGGTATTTTTATAAAAAACCGGAAGGAGAAAAAAACAATGTCCCGCCTTGAAAGAACCGAGCTTTTCCTCGGAAAAGAAGCACTTGAAAAACTTAAAAACGCAAAAGTTGCGGTAATGGGTCTTGGCGGAGTCGGCGGCGCAGCAGCCGAAGCTCTTTTAAGAGCGGGAATCGGACATCTCCTTTTAATTGACGGAGATTCCGTTGATGAGACCAATATAAACCGCCAGATTTTAGCAACTTACGAAACGGTCGGAATGGATAAAATCGAAGCCGCAAGGCTCCGTTTTGAAAAAATTGCGCCGGATTGCGACGTTGTTTATAAAAAAGAATTCTATCTTCCGGAAAATTCCGCTTTCCTCTATGATTGGAAACCGGATTATATAATCGATGCGATCGATACCGTTACGGCAAAGCTCCATATTGCGGAGGAATGTAAAAACCGGGACATAAAACTTATTATGTGCCTCGGAACAGGCACCCGCCTGGATCCGGAAAAACTCAGAATCGGCAATATTTCCGAAACTGCCGGCTGTGGCTGCGGCCTTGCAAAAGTTATCCGCAGGGAACTTAAAAAGCGCGGAATTGAAAAGCAGACCGTACTTTTCAGCACCGAGGATGCAAAAAAATCCGCCCTCGATTCCGAAAACGGCCGCCACGCCCCGGGAAGTATCTCTTTCGTGCCTCCTGCCGCGGGCTATCTCCTTGCAGGAAAATGCGTCAGAGATTTGATTAAATAACAAAAACTGTAAAAAGGAGTTTTTTCCAATGATAAAACCCGGAAAATACCGCCATTTCAAAGGCAACGAATATGAAGTTATCGGAACCGCGAAGCACAGCGAAACCATGGAAGAAATGGTAGTTTACCGCGCGCTCTATGGCGAATTCGGACTTTGGGTACGCCCTGCTTCAATGTGGGAAGAAACTGTTGAGCGCGACGGAAAAACTTATCAGCGCTTCACCTATATAGGCGATGAAGAATAAGAAAATAATTTTAATTGCATTGACTGTTCTTCTGGTTCTGGTTTTTGCGGTGCTCGCTTTTGATTTTCGCCTTAAAACCGTTCATTATGAAATTGAAAACAGCAAAAGCGAAACGCCTCTGAGGATAGCTTTTATCTCCGATCTGCATTCCTGTTCCTATGGCGGAAAGGATATGACGGAACTTACGGAAGCGGTCCGTGCTCAGAATCCGGATCTGGTTCTTTTCGGCGGAGATATCTTCGACAGCAGAAGAATGCCCGATGATAATGCAGTAACCCTTCTTAAAGCTCTCGGAAGTGAATTTCGCTGTTATTATGTAAGCGGAAACCACGAGGTAAGGCACGGAAAACTTGATTATTATAAGGAAATCGTCGCCTCCTGCGGTGTAACGGTTCTGGATGGTCAGCACACAAAAATGGCAATTTCCGCCATAAGCGGAACGCCGGATATCTATGGTTTCGATGATACCACGGCATATGACGATATCCATGAACAGCTCGCTCATATTGAACAGGAAATCCAGAATTTCCATTTTGAAGAATCCTTCAATGTCCTTCTTATCCACCGCCCGGAATATTTTGAGCATTATGCAAAGCTCGGATTTGATCTGGTTCTCTGCGGACATGCTCATGGCGGCCAATGGAGGATCCCCGGCGTGCTCAATGGGTTTTATGCCCCGGGCGAAGGATTTTTCCCCGAATATGCCGGCGGTCTTTATGAAAAAGACGGAACAGTAATGATAGTCAGCCGCGGTCTTGCAAGGGAATCCACCCCTCTTCCGCGAATTTTCAACCGCCCGGAACTTGTTATAATCGATATAAAATAAAAAAAGCCGTCTGCATTTTGCAGGCGGCTTTTTGTTTCTTATTCCCAATCTTTGCAAACGTCGATCCATTCGGAAAAACCGGAATATTTTTCAAGTTCCGGAATGGTAAGTTCAATTGCGCTGTTGCTGCTTCCGCAGGCAGGAAAAACCGTTTCGAATCTCCTGAGAGATTCATCAAGAAAAATTTCGACTCCTTCATTTACCGCAAAAGGGCAAACTCCGCCAACGGCATGTCCGATAAATTTTTCCGCATCGTCAAAAGAAAGCATAACCGCCTTTGTTCCGAACTGCGCCTTATATTTCGGGTTGGCAATTTTTGCGTCCCCCGCCGCAACAATAAGAATCGGTTTTTCTCCGACCATAAAAGAAAGAGTTTTTGCAATTCGCTTTCCTTCACAGCCAAGAGCCGCCGCAGCAAGTTCAACCGTTGCGGAGGAAACCTCAAATTCAAGAATTCTGTCTTCGATTCCAAAATTTCTGAAATATTCTTTTACTTTTTCAATAGCCAACGGAAATCCCTCCCGAAGAATCTTTTATGAATCGGTTATACCACCCAAAAATCCCTCTGTCAACAGATATTTATCCGAAAAATTAACAAACCGTCTTTATTTCTCCTGCCTTTTTATTATATAATGAATTTATAAAAGGGGGCGTTTGTTTTTGAAAAAGCAAAAAAACGATAATTTGATCGCAAGAATAATCTATCTCGGAATCGGTGCGCTCTGCGGATTTTTCATAGTTCTTTCCGCAGATCCGGAAAAGTTTTTCGGAACACCGAGGGAATTTGCTTCTCAGATGTTTTTTTCAATATTTGTGCTTCTGATTGCATATTTTATCCAGGCGGTGATCCATGAATTCGGCCACCTTGTTTTCGGACTTCTTACCGGATATAAATTCATCTCCTTCCGCATAGGAAGCTTTATGTTCATCAAAAAGGAAGGAAAGCTCCGGGTAAAACTTTATAAAGTTGTGGGAACCGGCGGCCAATGCCTTATGATGCCTCCTTTTTGGAACGAAAAACTTCCCACAGCTCTTTATAATTTCGGCGGCTGCATCCTCAATTTTATTTTTGCGGTGCTTTTCCTTCTTGCGTTCATCTCCGTGGAAAAAGGAACGTTTTTTGCAACTTTTCTGGGAATGCTTGCGGCGGTCGGTTTTGGAAACGTTCTGATAAACGGAATTCCTCTCCAGGTTGGCGGAATTTCCAACGACGGCAGAAACGCTTTTCTTCTCGGAAAAAATCCAAAGGCGCTTCGCTCCTTCTGGCTCCAGCTTTATGTAAACGGACTTTTGTCCGAGGGCGAACGTTATAAAAACATGCCGGAGGAATGGTTTTTTGTTCCGGGCGGCGAAGATCTTTCGGACCCCATGATCTGCACCGTCGGCGTTCTTAAATTCAATTATTATTTTGATAAACACGAATTTGAAAAAGCGGAAACCATAGCAAAATATATGCTCCATGCTCCGGGAATCCTCGGCCTTCATAAAAACGAACTTTCCTGCGAGCTTTTGTTCCTGAAAATTCTGCGCGGAGCCCAGCCGGAGGAAATAAACGCGCTTTATACAAAAGAACTGGATAAATATATAAAAGCCACCGCAAACTATGTTTCCAGAAGACGCCTTGCCTATGCTTACCAGCTTCTTTATCTGAAAAATATAACAATGGCCAGAAAATGTCTCGAGGTTTTTGAAAAAACCGTAAAAACCTATCCCTATTCCGCAGAAATCGAAAACGAAAATGAAATAATCGAAATCATAAACGAACATGCGGAAATATATTAAGCCTCCATCGGAGGATTGATTTTATTAAGAAAAGGACGGATTTTCCGTCCTTTTCTTTTTTGTTATAAAAAACTTGACCTTCCGGGAAAAACGGCTATACTTTAACTATGGATAAAACCGAAAGGAGATTTTAAAAATGGAAATCAATCTTAAAGACATAGATCTTTTCATCGAGGAAAACAAAGAAAATATTCTCCGTGATATCGCAAGACTTGTTGCTGTTCCCAGCATTGAAGGCGAACCGGAAGAGGGCGCTCCCTTCGGTAAGGAACCGGAAAAAGCTTTGGAACTCGGCCTCGAAATCGCTTCCGAACTCGGCCTTGAAACCAGAAACTGCGAACATTATATCGGCTATGCCGAACTTCCCGGTGAAGATAAAGAAAAATATATCGCAACAGTAACCCATCTGGACGTTGTTCCCGTTGGCGAAGGCTGGACAAAATCTCCCTTCGAAATGTGGGAAAAAGACGGTTATATCATCGGCCGCGGCGTTATGGACGATAAAGGCCCCAGCGTTGTCTGCCTTTATGCGCTTAAATATCTTAAGGAAAGAAACATTCCCCTGCGCTATACTGTCCGCGCACTTCTCGGCGCAAACGAAGAAACCGGAATGCAGGACGTTCAGTATTACCTCAAAAACTATCCCGCACCCGCTTTTGCATTCAGCCCGGACTCCGATTTCCCGGTTTGCAACGGTGAAAAAGGAATTTATCAGGGAATGATAACCTCCAAATGCGCTCCGGAAAAAATCGTTTCCATCGAAGGCGGAATGGCCTTCAACGTAATTCCCGATAAGGCAAAAGCTGTGCTCAAATTTGAAGGCGAACTTCCCGAAAGCACAGAAGGAATCGAAGTTTCCGCAGAAAACGGTCTTCTTACCGTAAACGCATTCGGCAAAGCCGGCCATGCCTCCATGCCCGAAGGCAAAGTAAACGCAATCGGTGTGCTCGTAAACTATATCCTTGATAACAACCTCTGCTCCGAAGCCGAGGCAAAATATCTCTCTGTGCTCAAAGCTCTCCATTCCTGCCCCTATGGAACCGGAATCGGCGTTGACGCAGATGATAAAAAATTCTCTCCTCTCACCATTATCGGCGGAATCATCGGCATAAAGGACGGAAAATTCTTCCAGACCCTCGACAGCCGCTATCCCACCAACACCTCCGGTGCTCAGATCACCGCAACGATCAACGAAAAATTCGGCGAGCATTGCGTTTGCGAAACCGTTGCCGAAATGGAACCTTTCTATATCGAACCGGATTCCGCTGAGATCCAGACCTGCATCAATACCTATAACGAAATCACCGGAGAAAACGCCGAACTTTACACCATGGGCGGCGGAACCTATGCCCGCGATTTCCCCAATGCGGTTTCCTTCGGTCCCGAGCATCCCGAAAGACCCATGCCCGAATGGGTCGGCGCAGTTCATTGCGTTGATGAAGGCGCTTCCGTTGAATTTCTGCTCGAAGCCCTTAAAATCTATGTTGCAACCCTTATCCGTCTCCAGGAAGTTGAATTCTGATTATAAAATAAAAAAAGGGCGGGGCTTATCCCGCCCTTTTTTGAAAAGGAAGTGATGATTTGACCTCAATTTCTGAAGAAATCCTCGAAAAATACCAGATTCGAAAAACCAAAAAGCAAAAAACCGCTTTTATCGAATTTATGCGTGCTCATTTTCCGGAGCTTAAGGTGGAAGCAGGCCTTTTTGATTACAGCAGAAACATAGTTATAGGAAATCCGAACACCGCAAAAGCGGTTTTCGGCGCCCATTACGATACCTGCGCCGTTATGCCGGTGCCCAATTTCATAATGCCGAAGAATCCCTTCCTCAGCGTTCTTTATTCTTTTCTGCTCGTAATCCCGATGGTTGCGGTTTCGGTGCTCGTCGGAAGTCTTGCGGCAGATATTCTTAATGACGAAGCTATGGCAAACCTCTTTTCCTATTTTATGCTTTGGGTCTTTTTGTTCCTTATGATTTTCGGCCCTGCCAACAAACACACCGTTAATGACAACACAAGCGGCGTTATAACCTTGATCGAACTTATGAGTTCCATGACGGAAGAACAGCGTGCTCAAAGCTGCTTCGTTTTCTTCGATAATGAGGAAAAAGGTCTTTTCGGCTCCTCCTTCTTCCAAAAGGAACATAAAGAAGTTATGAAAAACAAGCTGCTTATAAACTTCGACTGCGTTTCCGACGGCGATTACCTTATGCTTATTCCGGATAAAAAGTCCTTTCCGGAACAGGAAGAAAAACTTAAAGCCGCCTTTGCGGATATAACGGATAAAACCGTGCTCATCGAAAGTTCCAAAGGCGTCTATTATCCTTCCGACC
This sequence comes from Oscillospiraceae bacterium, assembly GCA_045638185.1. GTDB lineage: Bacteria > Bacillota > Clostridia > Oscillospirales > Ruminococcaceae > UMGS1668. The sequence continues at coordinate 20,598 of JAZUAX010000012.1, forward strand.
AGAAGAACTTTAAAAAGAACGTCGGCGTTGCCTCCTTCAAAAAATCAAAATTCGGACTTTATATGGACAGAATACATACTCCGAAAGATACTGTTATGGACGAACGCAACATAGAAGTTCTTGTTGCCGGAATGATGAAATTTCTGAATATTCTACAATAAAAAAAGCCGCCCGATGGGCGGCTTTTTAATATTGTAAAAATTATTTTGCTTCAAGGTTGATGCCGGTTTCCTTGCTGAAGAGGTGGCAGTTGTTTCCGCCGAAATCGAATTTAACTTCTTTTCCGGAACAGAGAGCGGAAACTTCCGCGGGGGTCATATTCATGGTGTTGACGATGATGATAACATCCTGGTCAACAGCGGTTACGTGAAGATGTACGGAAGAACCCATCATTTCGGAAACGTCGATTTTTGCAGAAACGCCTTCGTCGGAAAGAACAATGTGTTCCGGACGAACGCCGAGAGTGATATCCTGTTCTTCAACTCCGTTTTCGGAAAGAGCAGCCTGTTTTTCTTCGGAAAGAACAACTTCGTGTCCGTCAAGAACAACGGAATAAACTCCATCTTTTTTAAGAAGTTTTGCATCGAAGAAGTTCATCTGAGGAGAACCGATAAATCCTGCAACAAAAAGGTTGTAAGGATGGTTGAAAACTTCCTGGGGAGTGCCGACCTGCTGAATGAAACCGTCGCTCATGATAACGATTCTGTCGCCAAGGGTCATAGCTTCGGTCTGGTCATGGGTTACGTAGATAAAAGTGGTGTTGATTTTCTGGCGGAGTTTGATGATCTCTGCGCGCATCTGGTTACGGAGTTTTGCGTCAAGGTTGGAAAGAGGTTCGTCCATAAGCATAACCTGAGGATCGCGGACAATTGCACGGCCGATTGCAACACGCTGACGCTGACCGCCGGAAAGAGCCTTCGGTTTTCTTCCGAGATACTGGGTGATATCAAGAATTTCTGCAGCTTCCTGAACCTTTTTATCAATTTCATCCTTGGGTGTTTTGCGGAGTTTAAGCGCAAAAGCAAGGTTTTCGTAAACAGTCATATGCGGATAAAGCGCATAGTTCTGGAAAACCATTGCGATATCGCGGTCTTTCGGTGCAACGTCGTTCATGCGTTTGTCGCCGATGAGAAGATCGCCGCCGGAAATTTCCTCAAGACCTGCGATCATGCGAAGGGTTGTGGATTTTCCGGAGGCGGAAGGATCGACAAGAACTATAAATTCCTTGCCTTGGATTTCAAGGTTGAACTCGTGAACAGCAAGAAGATCGTCTGGAACAACGGTGAGATTTGTTTTAAGCGGT
>JAZUAX010000013.1:0-1824 GCA_045638185.1 Oscillospiraceae bacterium
AAGGAGAGCATTATGAGCGATATTCTTACCGTAAAAGATCTTTGCCTTTGGTATGGAAATTCCCAGGCACTTAAAAATATAAATATGGAAATCCCTGAAAAGAGCATAACTGCGCTTATCGGCCCTTCCGGCTGCGGAAAATCCACCTTTCTTAAAACTCTTAACAGAATGAACGATTTGATTCCAGGTGTTAAAATTTCCGGCGAAGTGTGCTATAATGAAAACGATATTTATGCGCCGGAAGTTGACGTTAATGAACTTCGGCGCAATATCGGAATGGTTTTTCAAAAGCCGAACCCTTTCCCTATGAGCATTTATGACAACGTTGCCTATGGTCCGCGAACTCACGGAATTACAAACAAGGCAAAACTTGATGAAATTGTCGAACGTTCCCTTCGGGATGCGGCAATTTGGGACGAAGTTAAAGACCGTCTTAAAAAGAATGCGCTTGGACTTTCCGGCGGCCAGCAGCAGCGCCTTTGCATTGCAAGAGCACTTGCGGTTGAACCGGACATTCTTCTTATGGACGAGCCTACTTCTGCTCTTGACCCGATTTCCACTTCAAAAATCGAGGAGCTTTGCACCCAGCTTAAAGAAAAATATACCATTGTCATAGTAACTCACAACATGCAGCAGGCGGTAAGAATTTCTGATTATACTGCATTTTTTCTTCTTGGCGATCTTGTTGAATTTTCCGAAACGGAAAAAATGTTTTCGGAACCAAAAGACCAAAGAACGGAAGATTATATTACAGGGAGGTTCGGATAATGCGTTCCAGATTCGACGAGCAGCTTGACCTGCTCAATGAAGAAATGATAAACATGGGTGCTTTTTGCGAAAATGCCATTGCAACCTGCGCAAAAGCACTTGACAGCGGCGATATTGCCGCCGCAGAAAAAGTACAGGATATTGCAGTTTTGATCAACCAAAAGGAGCGCGAAATCGAATCCCTTTGCATGAAGCTTATTCTTCAGCAGCAGCCTGTTGCAAGAGATTTGAGAACAATAAGTTCCGCCCTTAAAATGATTTCGGATATGAAGCGAATCGGCGACCAATCCGGCGATATTGCCGATATTATAACCGAAGCCAATATCTCCTCAAGCGATGACACTTTCCACATCAACGAAATGGCAAACGCCGTTATAAAAATGGTGAACGGAAGCGTTGACGCTTTTGTAAAAAAGAACGTTAAAGCCGCAAAAGCAGTTATTGCCGCAGATGCAAACGTCAACAGCCGCTTTGATGAAATAAAACACAATGTTATTGAAAAACTCTGCGTTTCCGGAGCGGACAGCGAATGTATCGTTGACCTTCTGATGATCGCTAAATATTTTGAAAGAATAGGCGACCACGCCAAAAAGCTTGCAGGCTGGGTCGTTTATTCCACAACAGGAATAAGAGAGGAAGATTAAAAATGATTTTTTGCGTTGAAGACGACACAAGTTCAAGAGAACTGATGATATATACCCTTAAATCCGCCGGCTTTGACGCAAAAGGTTTCCCCGAAAGCACCGGATTTTGGAAAGCACTTGAAACCGAAAAGCCGGAACTTATTATGCTTGATATAATGCTTCCGGGCGAAGACGGAATCGAAATTCTTAAAAAACTCCGCAAAAAAGCAGTTACCGCGGATATTCCGGTAATTATGGCAACCGCAAAAGGAACGGAATTTGATAAAGTTGTCGGGCTTGATACCGGCGCTGACGATTACCTTGTAAAACCTTTCGGAATGATGGAAATGATATCCCATATAAAAGCGGTGCTCAGAAGAACTTCGCCAAAAATATCGAAAAACGTTTTGAGCATCGGCGAGCTTTCTGTAAA
>JAZUAX010000014.1:0-8680 GCA_045638185.1 Oscillospiraceae bacterium
AAGACTGAAAATTTTTGAGAAAAAAAAGACCCCGCGCCCCGTTGGAGCGTTTCCTTTTTATATTCTATTTTTGTTAATATATTGACAACCACACCTTTTTATTGTATCATTTGATACAGAAAAGAGGGATTTTTATGACAGCAAAGGATAAAGACGTTTTTATCAAAAACAAACTTTTTTCAAAACTGGATACCGAAACTCTCAAAGAAGGGGTTGAGATCGTCACCGTAAAAAAAGGTGAAACGGTTATGACAAAAGCCGTTTTCAGCCGCTGCCTTGCTCTTATTCTGAAAGGCGCTGCTTCCGTTTCCAAAATCGGACTTGACGGACACCGCATCGTTATAAACCATCTTTCTGAAGGCGATGTTTTCGGCATGGCGACCCTTTTTTATGAGGAAGCGGAATTTCCTTCCGAAATAACCGCCGAAAGCCCTTTGCGCCTCGCGGTTTTTCCGAAGGAATTTGTCGAAAAGGCTTTTTCCTCTTCTCCGGAATTTGCAAAGGCCTATGTAACTCTCCTTTCCGAAAAAATTCTCTTTCTTAACAAAAAACTTTCCGCCTTTTCTGAAGGCGAAGCTTCTGAAAAACTTTTGCGCTGGATTTTGATGATGGCAAACGGAAGAAACGAATTCGTTCTTCCCTGCTCTATTTCAAAACTTGCTGAAATGCTCGGAATTGGCCGTGCTTCGGTTTACCGCGCATTTGATTCTCTTACCGAACAGGGTGCCATTGAAAAAGAAGGCAAAAAAATAGTTATATTAAAGCCTTGAAAAAGGCAATTATACAATGGAGGAAACCAAAATGAAAAAAATGCTTTCCCTTATCCTTGCGCTTATTATGATCCTGAGCATCAGTGCGTGCTCAAACGTTCCTGCTGAACCGGAAGACGAAATTCCGGAAGGACCGACCGTTCCTTCCGAACCCGAAGAACCCGCCGAACCGGAATTTGCCGGCGCTGAAGTAAAAGTAGGCATGCTTAAAGGCCCCACCGGAATGGGCGCTGCATGGCTTATGGAACAGGACGAGCTTGGTCTCACCCTTAACGATTATACTTTCACCGTTGCCGGTGCTCCGGACGAACTCACGGGTCAGCTTATCCAGGGCGGACTTGATGTTGCCGCTCTTCCCACCAACGCAATTTCCACCCTTTATAACAAAACCGAAGGCAAAGTCGTCTGCCTCGGTGTAAACACTCTCGGCGTTCTTTATATCCTTGAGAACGGCGAAAGTATTTCTAGCATCGAAGATCTTGATGGTAAAACCATTCTTGCTTCCGGAAAAGGCAGCACCGCAGAATCTGTGCTCATCCACCTTATTGCAGAAAGCGGAATCGGTGCAGATATTCACTGGGCAAGCGAACATGCTGAAGCTGCAACCCTTGCAATCACCGGTGAATACGATATTGTTATGCTTCCTGAACCTTTTGTAACAAACGTTATGGCAAAAAACGAAAATCTCCGCATTGCCCTTAACCTTTCCGAAGAATGGAAGAACCTTACCGGCGAAGATCTTACAATGGGCGGAATAGCAGTCCGCAAGGAATTCCTTGAACAGAACCCTGAAGCTGTTGCAGAATTTGTAAAAGATTACGGCATGAGCATCGAATTCACCAATGCAAACCCCTCCGAAGCCGCCGCTTTCATTGAAAAATATGAAATTGCAGCAGCTGCAGTTGCGGAAAAGGCAATTCCGAGATGCAACATCGTCTGGCTTTGCGGTGAAGAATATAAAACCGTGCTCAAAAACTTCCTCGGCGTGCTCGTTGAATCCAACCCTGCATTTGTGGGCGGTGCTCTTCCGGGAGAAGATTTTTATAATTGATTTTTAAACTTTGATCTCTACGAAAGGAGCGGATGTTAACTTGAAAAAAGCCTTTTCCACTATAGCCTCGGCCTTTTTCTGGATAGCTCTCTGGCAAATTATCCATATAGCCGTTGGCCAGAGCATTCTTGTTCCTTCGCCCCTTTCGGTTTTTTTGAGGCTCTGTGAGTTTTTCATGCTCGGAGAATTCTGGATTTCTGTGGCAACTTCCCTTTTTCGCGTTCTTTCAGGTCTTCTTCTGGGAACAGTGCTCGGAATCGTTCTTGCGGTGCTCACAGCAAAAGTTCCGTTCCTTAAAATCCTTTTTTCTCCGGCTCTCCATTTAATAAAAGCAACACCGATAGCCTCTTTCATAATTCTTGCCATACTCTGGCTCAGCGTTGAAAATGTTCCGATCTTCACCGCCATGCTGATTGTTCTTCCTGCAATCTGGGCAAACACCGAAAAAGGAATTCTTTCCGTTGACAAAAAACTTCTGGAAATGGGAAAAACCTTCGGGCTTTCACAAAAGGAAAGTTTTTTGCGGATAACTCTTCCTTCTGTAAAACCCTTTTTTGTTGCTGCGCTTAACAGCGCGGTTGGAATGGCATGGAAAGCCGGAATTGCAGCGGAAGTTATCTGTCCCCACGGAAAATCCATAGGCGCCGCTCTTCAGGATTCAAAAATATATTTTGAAACTGTTGATACTTTTGCCTGGACCGCCGCTGTTGTTATTCTCAGCGTTCTTTTGGAAAAACTTCTTGTTCGCTTTACTTCAAAAGGGGGTTTGTTCCATGCTTGAATTCAGAAACGTAGATTTTTCTTATAAAGGCAAGACCATTCTGAACGATTTTTCTTTTTCATCGGAAGAAGGAGTTTCAACCGCCGTTCTCGGTCCTTCCGGTTTTGGAAAAACGACTCTTTTAAACCTTGCGGCAGGTCTTCTTTCTCCTGAAAAAGGAAAGATCCTTCCTTTCCCGGAAAAACCAACTCTTATTTTTCAGGAAGATAGGCTTCTTCCCTGGTTCACTGCCCTTGAAAACCTTACCGCTCTGAACATCGAAAAATCCCGTGCACTTGAATATCTTAAAAAAGTGGGGCTCGGCGATTCTTTGGATAAATACCCAGAGGAACTTTCCGGAGGAATGTGCCGGCGCCTTGCAATTGCAAGAGCACTTGCCTTCGGCGGAAACGTTTTTTTCTTCGATGAACCTCTTCGCGGACTGGATATAAAAACTTCTGCAGAAATTCTTTCTTTAATAAAAACCGAAACTGCAGGAAAAACAGTTTTTATAATAACCCACAGCCCTTCGGAAGCTTTTGCCCTTTCTGAAAGAATCGTTGTTGTTGGCGGTTCCCCTTTGGAAATAAAAGCTGACAGAGCAAAAACGGATTTTAATGACGAAAATGAACTTTCGGATTTTTTAAAAACAATCATATAAAAAGAACGGACAGATACTCTGTCCGTTCTTTTTTATTCCATACTCGAAAAAACTATATAAACCGGAGAATATTTTCCGCCCAGAATATCCGGAGAGGAAGCGCTGAGCGATAGATTTACCCTTTCCGAATCCATAAGAGGAACAAGGAGCGAAACCGCCGTTCCCTTACCGGATTCCGATGAAACGTTCAGTCTTCCACCGTTTTCCGAAGCAAAATAACGTACAAGTGTAAGCCCCAGCCCCATTTTCTTTCTTCCCGAATAATGATTTTTTGTATAAAACGGTTCAAAACAATGCCCGAGCAATTCCTCATCCATTCCGAAACCGTTATCACCAACGGTTATTTTAACAAACTTTTTGGTTTTTGAAACCGAAACTCTTATTCTTCCACCTTCGGGAGTATTTTCTACTGCATTCAGTAACAGATCGAGCATCGCATAGCAAAAACGTTCCTTATCGATTTCAACAAATATATTTTCTCTTGGGATTTTTCTTATGAAAGCAATGTTTTTCCTTTCGATAAATCCCGCGGCTTTTTCACAAAGATCTGAAAGTATCCGACAAATTTCCGTCTGACTGTTTTTAAAAACGCATTTTCCGGAAACAGCTTCGCAATATTCGTTTAAGTCGTGTCCTATCCTCAAAATATAATAACCCATGGAATTTATTTTTTCGGATTCTTTTTCATATTCCGCAGGGAGATTCATAGTTTCCATAAACTGTTTTCTTACAGCTTCTGAAAGCTGTTCCTTTGCGGAAAAAGAAAGATTTGCCATTGCCGCGCCGTTTATATTTTTTCCGCTTCTCAACCTTTTTGTCGGCATATATTTTCCCTCCTGCTGTTTTATACAAATATAATAGCTTTTTCATGAAAAATAAACAAGTCTTTTTGTCAACTTGACGAAAACAGCATATTACAAAAAGATGATTTAGTAAAGGAATGTAGAATAATTAAAAATCACTTGTTAATGCTAAAAAAATATTATAAAATGATACTTGTAAAAAATTGATTTATGGAGGTAATCCCAAATGATCAGAATTGGTATTAACGGCTTCGGCCCTATCGGGAGACTTGTTTTCCGCATTGCGGCAGCACAGCCCGAAAAATTTGAAATTGTTGCAGTAAACGATCCTTTTATCGATCCCGACTACATGGCTTACATGGCAAAATATGATACTGCACAGGGCAGATTCAACGGCGAAATTTCCGAAAAAGACGGCAAACTTGTTGTTAACGGCAGAGAAGTTAAAGTTTACGGATTCAAAAATCCCGAAGAAATTCCCTGGGGCGAAGACGGCGTTGAATACGTTATCGAAGCAACCGGTGTTTTCAAAGAAGTTGACACCTGCCAGGCTCACCTTAAAGCAGGCGCAAGAAAAGTTGTTATCACCGCTCCTTCCAAAACCGCTCCTATGTTCGTAATGGGCGTTAACAACAACACCTATACCAGCGATATGGAAGTTGTTTCCAACGCTTCCTGCACCACCAACTGCCTTGCACCTCTTGCAAAAGTTATCAACGATAACTTCGGCATCAAAGACGGCCTTATGACCACTGTTCATGCAGTAACTGCAACCCAGAAAACCGTTGACGGTCCTTCCAAAAAAGACTGGAGAGGCGGCCGTGCTTCCTGCGGAAACATCATTCCTTCCTCCACCGGTGCAGCAAAAGCTGTTGGCAAAGTTATCCCCGCTCTTAACGGCAAACTTACCGGTATGGCATTCCGCGTTCCCACCATCGACGTTTCCGTTGTTGACCTTACCGTTAACCTCGAAAAACCTGCAAAATATGATGAAATCTGCGCTGCAGTAAAAGCTGCTTCCGAAGGCGAACTCAAAGGTCTTCTCGCATACACTGAAGATGCTGTTGTTTCTTCCGATTTCCTCGGCGATCCTCACGGCTCCACCTTCGATGCAAAAGCAGGTATTGCTCTTACCGATACTTTCGTAAAACTTGTTGCATGGTATGATAACGAATGGGGTTATTCCAACAACGTTCTTAAACTTACCGAATACATCGATTCCGTCGATAAAGCATAATTTATGCAAAAATAAAAAGCCGCCCGATGGGCGGCTTTTTTTGTTTTTAATTTATCTTGTTCCGTGAAGATTGAGGAATTCGTCTTCGCGGGGTCTGGAAACGATCTGAGTCCAGCAAGGGAAGAAACCTGCGGAAGAAGCGGTGTTGGGAGAAATTTTGCAGAAAGGACCGCCGAAATAAGGGATCTTGCCTTTTTCGATAACTGCGTCTTTAATTACTGCAAGCACATTTTCTCCTGCAAAGCCAAAGCGTTCTTCCTCTGCAATCGCAAGATTTATCTGCCAGAGGGAATCGCCTTCGTCATAAGCGCCTGCAACAGCTATGGTTTTTCCGTTTTTCTTTGCGCGGAGCATAAGAACAATCGGGCCGTGGCTTTCGAGACCAAAAACTTCCGCGGCGAGAGGTTCGCACTTAAAACGGTCGAAACCGGAATCGATTATTTCAATATCATATTTAGCTTCGGTTTTGGGAAGGTTGAAATCCGGGACACTGTACTGATACATATCATCAATGGTGTGTCCATGGAGATAGAGAATTTCTGCAAGCATTATAAGAGAATTTGTTTCGAAGATCCAGTCGGGATTTTTTCCTTCAAAAATTCTTTTGAAATCCGGAACCATTTTGGGAAGAACGGAAAAAATTGCGCTTCCTCCGAAGCAGGCCGCCTTCATGGCTTTGTTTCCGTTTTCCTTAAGTTCGGTTACAACGATTTTATAGGAATCAAAATCGTTTTCAGTGCAGTTGAATTCTGTGGAAAGATGTTTTTTTACAATTTTTGCAACATCGTAATTATCCATTTTTCGCCCTCTTTTCTTTTACTAAATGTATAAATATGATAAAAAGTTACAAATTGTTGAAGAAATCTTCAATTTCCGAAGTTTTTCCGGCACATCCACCCTGAACAAGTTCCGGTTTTCCGCCGCCTCTTCCGGAAAATTTTGCATTTATTTCTTTGGCGATAACTGAACAGTTTTCTGTTTTTGAGGAAATTGCATATTTATAATTTCCATCCTCGCCGTTAAAAACCGCTGCGATTTTAAAATTCTCGCCGAGAGTAAGACAATATCTGCGAAGTTCCTCCGGAGTCATTTCTTTTTCAAAAACGCAGATTTTTTCGCCTGTTCCAAGTTTTTCCGCCTTAAGTGTGAAAAGCTCTTTTTTGAGCGCGGATTCATAAATTTTGTGCTCGGTAATTTCGTTTTCAAGCCGCTTTACCGCAAGGCAAAGTTCGTTCGGTTTTACGGAAAGAGAATTTGTGACTTTTATAAGGTCGCGGTTTTTGTTCTGGTAATCTTTAAAAGCTCTGTTTCCGCAAAGCATAAAGAGCCTTGTTCCGCCTTTATAGTTTTGGAAAGCGGTGATTTTTATAATTCCTATCTCGCCGGTGTTTCTGACATGAGTTCCGCAGCAGGCGCAGATATCGTAACCGGGGAAGGTCACTATTCTGATTTTTCCTGTAAGTTTTTTCTTGCTTCGGTAAGGAAGAACCTCAAGTTCTTCTTCGGAAGGATAACTTATCTCGATCGGAAAATTTTTATAAACCGCTTTGTTGGCTTCGTTTTCAATTTCAAAAACCTGTTCTTCGGAAAGAGAAACGTCAAGATCTATCGTGGTTTCGTCATATCCAAGATGGAAACCAACGTTGGTTGCGCCGAATTTTGAATGTGCAAGCCCGGAAAAAATATGTTCGCCGCTGTGCTGCTGCATAAAATCAAAGCGCTGTTCCCAATTTATTTTTCCGGAAACTTTTTCTCCTTCCGGAATTTCATTTTCGCAGAAGTGGTGGATAACTCCCTCTTTATCCTCCTGAACATCAGCAACGGCAAAACCGTTAAGCGTTCCTTTATCAGGATACTGTCCGCCGCCTTCCGGGAAAAATGCGGTTGCATCAAGGATTATATCAAAACCTTTTTCCGTTTCTGAGCAGGAAATTACTTTTGCTTCGAATTCGGTTTTATAGGCATCTTCATCGAAAATACGCCTTGTTGGTAACATGGGAAAAACCTCCCTTTGCCTTTTATAAAAAGAGTATAGCACCATTTTGAAAAAATAACAATTGCTAAAAATAATTGTGCGTGATATTATTATAAAGGTATTTTATCTAAAGGAGGGTGCGTTTTTGAAAAAGGTCGTTCTTGTAACCGGCGGAAGCCGCGGAATAGGAAAAGCAATCTGCGAAAAATTTGCCGCGGAAGGTTATTCTGTCGCGGTAAACTATGAAAAAAGCGAAGAAAAAGCAAAAGCTCTCGCTGAAAAAATTGACGGAAAAGCTTTTTGCGCCGATGTTTCCGATTATAACGCAGTTTGCAAAATGTTCGATGAAATCGAAAAAGAAATGGGCGAAGTTTCCGTTCTTATCAACAACGCCGCAATTTCCACCTTCGGTCTCTTTCAGGATTGCAGCGATGAGGAATGGGAACGCATTTTCGGCGTTAACGTAAAAGGCGTTTTCAACTGTTCCAAACGTGCAGTCGGAAATATGCTTAAAAACCAGAGCGGTTCCATAGTGAACATCTCTTCCATTTGGGGAATTACCGGCGGTTCCTGCGAATGCCATTATTCCGCAACAAAAGCCGCCGTTATCGGTTATACAAAAGCCATGGCAAAGGAACTTGGTCCTTCCGGAATCCGCGTCAACTGCGTTGCACCCGGCGCTGTTGATACCGAGATGAACGCAAGGTTCAGCAAGGAAGATATGGAGGCCGTTGCGGAAGAATCCGCCCTCGGATATATCGGAAAACCGGAGGAAATTGCCGAAGCGGTTTTTTTCACCGCAAGCGAAAAAGCTTCTTATATGACCGGCGCTGTTCTTAACGTAAACGGCGGTTCTGTAATATAACCGCTTGGCAAAATAAAAAAATAGTGCTATAATATATTTTATTGATTTTATTGCAATTTACTTTACGGAGGAATTATAAATGATCAGACTTACCGGAACTCAGCGTGAGCTTATGGAAATTCTTTGGGAAAACGGCCACATGACCCTTCACGCTCTTACCAAAGCAGCTCTTGGCAACGCAGTTACCCCCAACAGAACCGACGCTATCCGCGTTGTTCTTCTCCAGATGGTAACCAAAGGCGCAGTAAGCGAGGACGCAACCGTTTCCCCTCATATTTATACCCCTATGGTTGAAAGAGACGAAGTCGGCTTTGAATCCGGTTTTGTTGATGTTGCAAGAGCCGAAGGCAACGCACTTCTCACTGCTCTCACCTGCGGAATGGGTCTTCCCGGCGAAGTTTACAGCGAAGACCGCGGCCGCCAGATAGATGAGAAAAAAGGCAATTTCCAGCGCACCGTTACCGACGAGGCAAGAAAAGAAGCTATAAAAGAAGTTATGGCTCAGATCTGCCGCGAACGTGATGAATATGAAGCACAGAAAGCCGCAGCAAAAGCTGC
>JAZUAX010000015.1:0-2469 GCA_045638185.1 Oscillospiraceae bacterium
GGCAATTTTGCAACCGTGCTCAAAAAGATTTTTGAGCATATCGTGAGTTCCTTCGTATGTAACGTTTTGATGGATTCCGGTAACAAGGAACTTTTCACGATATTTTGCAACAAGTTCCTCGCATTTTTCATCATCAAAACCGTATTTTGCAAAAGTGTTGCGAAGAGGGGGACCAATGTAGCTTTTAAGTTTCTCTGGGTCGTTTTCATCGATCCCAACGGAAGAAAGCGCATATTTTATGCAGTTTGTGATTCCTTCATAGGGATCGTTAAGAGTTCCGTCAAGGTCAAAAAGAACGTATTTTGTCATAAATCAGTCCTCCTTAAAGTTTTTCCGCCGCAGAAAGCGCAAGCAAAAGCGCTGCATCTGCCGCCTGTTCACGAACAGAAACCCTGTCGCCTTCAAAGCGATTTTTGAGCACGGCAGAGTATTGCTCGCTTGAAACGCCGATATAAACAAGCCCAACGGGCTTGTTTTCCGCTGCGCCGGGTCCGGCGTTTCCGGTTACGGAAACACCGATATCGGCGTTCATAACCTTACGGATACCTTCGGCCATCTCTTTTGCGGTTTCGGCGGAGATCGCTCCGTGCTCGCCAAGGGTTTTGGTGCTCACGCCGAGCATTATATTTTTGGCTTCGTTACAATAAGTCACCGCTCCATATTTAAATGCACTTGAAGCACCTGAAACGGAAGTCAGCCTTGCGGCAACCATTCCGCCGGTGCAGCTTTCTGCGGTTGCAGCGGTGGCTTTTTTATCAAGAAGTATTTTTATAAGTTCAAATTCTGCTGTATTTCCCATAAAACCTCCGAAAAAATATATCATAAAAGGCGTTTCGATTGCTGAAACGCCTTTTTATATGATTATTCTTCGTTTTTAACGATGGCAATATGCAGCTCATCAAGGTTTTTCTGGTCAACCTCGGTGGGGCACTGGGTCATAAGTTCGCTTGCGGTCTGTACCTTCGGGAATGCAATAACGTCGCGGATGGAAGGACGGTCGAGCATAAGCATTACCATTCTGTCAAGGCCGAAAGCCATGCCGCCGTGGGGCGGAACACCATATTTTTCAGCGTCAAGAAGGAATCCGAAACGAGCCTGTGCAACTTCTTCGGAAAGACCGAGAGCCTGGAGCATTTTGTCCTGGATTTCGGTGTCGCTGATACGGATGGAACCGCCGCCGAGTTCACAGCCGTTGAGGACCATGTCATAAGCTCTTGCGTAGCAATCGCCGGGATCAGACATAAGTTTATCCTCGTCGCCGGGTCTGGGGCAGGTGAAGGGATGGTGTTTTGCCATCCAGCGGTTTTCTTCGTCGCTCCACTCGAACAGCGGGAAATCGGTTACCCAAAGGAAGTTATAGGTGCCTTTGGGGATAAGATCGAGGCGTTTTCCAAGTTCAAGACGGAGTGCGCCGAGAGAATCGAATACGATGTCGTTTCTGTTATCTGCAACAATGAAAAGAACGTCGCCGGTTTCTGCGCCGAGTCTTTCACGGATTGCAAGTTTTTCTTCTTCGGTGAGGAATTTTTCATAGCTGGAGGTTTCGCCGTCAGCGGTAAGTCTGGTCCAGGCGAGGCCTTTTGCTTTATAAAGTTTTACAACTTCGGTGAGTTTGTCGATTTCTTTTCTGGTGAAAACAGAAGCTGCGCCTTTTGCGTTGATTGCACGGACGGAACCTTTTTCAAGTGCGCCTGCGAAAACTTTGAATTCGCAGTTGGAAAGAAGGTCGGAAAGGTCGCAAAGTTCAAGACCGAAACGGGTATCCGGTTTATCGGAACCGAAACGTGGCATAGCTTCATTGAAAGTAAGTCTTTCGAAAGGAGTGGGAACGTCATAATCAAGAACGTCTTTGAAAACGCGTTTGACAAGGCCTTCGTTAAGGGTCATAACGTCGTTTTCATCAACAAAGCTCATTTCCATATCGATCTGGGTGAATTCGGGCTGACGGTCAGCACGAAGGTCTTCATCGCGGAAGCAACGAGCAACCTGCATGTATCTGTCGCAGCCGGACATCATGAGAAGCTGTTTGTAAAGCTGAGGGCTCTGGGGAAGAGCGTAGAAACAACCGGGATGTACACGGGAAGGAACGAGATAGTCTCTTGCGCCTTCGGGGGTGGATTTGATAAGGTCCGGAGTTTCAATTTCCATGAAGCCGTTTTCATCGTAATAATCGCGTGCGGATTTTACGATTTTGTGGCGCATCATAAGAATGTTCTGCATTTCGCCGCGGCGAAGGTCAAGATAACGATATTTAAGGCGGAGATCCTCTTTTGCGTTGCAGTTATCGCTGATTTCAAAAGGAGGAGTCTGGCTTTTTGCAAGGATGAAAAGTTCGGTAACAAAAAGTTCAACTGCGCCGGTTGCAATTTCGGTGTTGACAGATTCGCGTTTGCGGATAACGCCTTTTGCTTCAAGAACAAATTCTGCTCTTACGGAAGCTGCTTTTTCAAAAACTTCTTTGTCGGTGCC
>JAZUAX010000016.1:0-7045 GCA_045638185.1 Oscillospiraceae bacterium
AGAAAACATGAGTGCTATGAAAAGCCTTCGGTAAGACGTAAAAAGAAATCCGAAGCAGCTCGCAAGAGAAAGTATTGATTTCTAACAGAAAAAAGAGGATGGCGGACGGCTTTTGCTGTCCGCTTTCTTATTTTTCCGAAAAAGGAGGAAAAGTTTTTTGTCCCTTTTAAAACCGGATTATCGATATGAAAAAGTAACCGATATAACCGCGGCAGATCTTAAAAAAGCCGGAGCAAAAATTGTTTTGCTCGATGCGGACAACACACTTTCTCTCCATGGTTCCGAGATTCCTTTTGAGGGAGTTTCGGAATGGATCGAAGAAATCAGACAAAGCGGAATTAAAATTGTTATTATTTCCAATAACAACCGCGAAAGAATCGAACCTTTTGCAAAAAAACTGGGCTTGCCTTTTGTTTGCAAAAGCGCAAAGCCCCTTTCAAAAGGTTTTGAAAAAGCTTGCAGGAAATTCGGTTTCGGACCTTCGGAAGCCGCAGTTATCGGTGACCAGATTTTTACCGATGTTCTCGGAGGAAAACTTTTTGGCGCAAAAGTTTTTCTCACTGAGCCTCTCGGTCCGGAAACGGATACCTTTATAAAAATAAAACGTAAATTCGAAAAATTCATAAGATAAAAAAACGGAGGAATAATAATGGACAGAATTAAAAGACTTTCCCTGATGCTTCCCGAAGATATCGATGCAGCACTTATCACCTCGGATGTTAACAGACAGTATTACACCGGTTTTGTTTCCAGCGCAGGTGCTCTTCTTGTTACCAGAGAAAAAGCAGTTCTTCTTCTCGACAGCCGCTATATCGAAGCAGGCTCCAAAAAAGTAACCGATGCCGAAGTTGTTCTCATGACCGACATGGCAAAACAGCTCAACGAGCTTTTCGAAGAACTTAAAGTAAAAAACGTCGGAATCGAATCCGGCTATATGACCGTCGAAAGCCTTTTCAGCCTCCGCAGAGTTCTTAACGCAGAACTTCTTGATGACCCCAGACTCAACGAGATCATTCTTCACCAGAGAAGAATCAAATCCGAAGACGAAATGAAGGAGATCC
The DNA here is from genome assembly GCA_045638185.1 of Oscillospiraceae bacterium. GTDB lineage: Bacteria > Bacillota > Clostridia > Oscillospirales > Ruminococcaceae > UMGS1668. The sequence continues at coordinate 1,062 of JAZUAX010000016.1, forward strand.
GTGCAGCCCAGGCAATCACCGATAAGGCTTTCCTTCATATGCTTGAAATCATCAAACCCGGCCTTTGTGAAAAAGATCTTCAGCTCGAACTTGATTATTTCATGCTTAAAAACGGCGCAACCGGCCTTGCTTTCGAAACCATTCTTGCTGCAGGAGCAAACGGCTCCATGCCCCATGCAGTTCCCAGCATGAACGTTATCAAAGAAGGCGACTTTGTAACCATGGACTTCGGCGCAGCACATAACGGCTATTGCTCCGATATGACCAGAACCGTTGCTGTTGGTAAAATTTCCGAAGAACAGGAAAAAGTTTATAACCTCGTTCTCAATGCACAGCTTGCAGCAATCGATGCCGTTAAAGCAGGCGTTCCCTGCAATTCCATCGATGCCGTTGCAAGAGATATGATTTATGGCGCAGGTTATGAAGGCAGATTCGGACACGGCCTCGGACACAGCCTTGGCCTTGAAATCCACGAAAACCCCAGATTCTCTCCCCTTTGCTCCGAACTTACCGAAGCAGGAATCGTAATGAGCGTTGAACCCGGCATCTATCTTGACGGTCAGTTCGGCGTTCGAATCGAGGACATCGTTATGGTAACCGAAGAAGGCTGCGAAGTTATTACCAAAAGCGAAAAGAAACTTATCACCCTTTAATGAAAAAATCCGAGCACCGGTGGAAAACGCCGGTGCTCAATTATTGATATAAAAGGAAGTTTTTAAATGAGATTATTCATCGCCATCTGCGTCTGCAGAGTGCTTTATTTTATCGGTCGCCTTATTGGAAAAGGTACCGCAAAACCCGGCGATATCGCAAGAATATTTTGCCCGAAAGTCCTCAACAGACTTAAATTTGAAGGAAAAATCATCTGCATCACCGGCACAAACGGAAAAACCACCACTTCCAACATGGTAACCCATATCCTTAGAAAAAACGGTTTTTCCGTAATCAACAACAGCTTCGGTTCCAATATGCTCGGCGGAATCACAACTTCGCTTCTTACCAACTGCACCTTCAGCGGAAAGGTCAAAGCGGATTATTCCGTTCTCGAAATCGATGAACGCTGGCTCCGATTCCTCGTTAAGGAAATCAAACCCGATTATCTCCTTATTACAAACCTTCTCAGGGACCAGATCGTAAGAAACTGCTGCCCGGAAATTGTTCTCGATAAAATCAAAATGGGAATCATCCCCGGAACAACTCTTATTCTCAATGCAAACGATCCGGTTTCCCAGCAGGTAAGCTGGAACGTTGAAAACCCTGTGGTATGGTTTGCCCTGGGCGAAAACGAACGCTCCACCAAGGAATGCCGCAGCGGCACCAACGACGCAAAAGTCTGCCCGAAATGCCTCCATACCCTTTCTTATGATTATTATCATTATAACCATGTGGGCTCCTTCCATTGTGAAAATTGCGGTTTTGAAAGCCCCAAAGCGGATTTTATCGGAACGGATATGGATTTTTCCGAACCTTCTCTTGCCGTAAACAGAAAAAGAGTAAAGCTTGGCTTCGATGCAACCTATTTTATGTTTAATACCGTTGCCGCTTCCGCAGTCTGCTGCACCGCCGCTGAAATGGAACTCGAAAAAGTTCTCTCCTTTGCGGAAAGCTTTGATATCGGCGTAACAAAACGTTATGAGGAACTCACCGTTCTCGGAAGAAAATGCCAGCTTATCCTTACAAAACAGAACCCTGCTTCCGTTGACCAGAGCGTTGATTTTGTTTCCGAAAAGGAAGGTCCGCGCACTCTTATTATGATTTCCAACAATATGTTCCACACCGAACATAAAGACGTTCTCTTTATGTATGACGTAGCTTATGAAAACCTCAAAGACGTTGAACATATCATAGTTGTCGGAAAGCGCCGTTACGATATGGCTGTCCGACTTAAATTCGCCGATATAGATATGGAAAAAGTTCAGATCTGTGATGGGGATGAAGAGATTCGTTCCTGCCTTGAAAAAACCGAGGGAAACATTTACGTTATGACTTCCTCTGTTTTTTCCAATGAAGATAAATTCCTGGAGGAGCTGAGAAAATTATGAAAAAGATAAATATACTCAACCTCTACGGCGAGGCTCTTGACCTTAACGGCGACGGAAAAAATATCACCGCCTTTGAAAAACGTCTTTCCGAAATGGGATATGAATTTGAAACAAAGACTCTCGGAGTCGGCGATGAAATTGAACTTTCCGATTATGACATTGTTTTTATGACCCACGGAAAACCCCACAACGTTTCTGCCATAAGCGAACATTTTATTAAATATAAGGAAAATATATTAGAATATATAGAATCCGGAAAAACTTTTGTTGCAACCGGAAGTTCCAATATGCTTTTTGGAAAAAGCTTTTCCATGCTTGACGGAAAAACCTATAACGGAATCGGTCTTTTTGATTGCACTGCAGAAGAATTCGACGGACTTTATGTAAGCGACGCAGTAATTGTGCCGGAATTTGCTCCGGAAGAGAAGATGTTCGGAATTTATTACCGCTGCGAAAGCGTAAAATTCGATTCTCCGAACAAAAACCGCCTTTTTAAAGTTCTTAAAGCAGACGAAGGGAAAGGTTCGATAGGCGAAGGAGAAGGCTGCCGCTATAAAAACCTTTTTGCAACCTGGTGCCTCGGCCCGATGCTTGTCAGAAACCCTGTCATTATGAGAGAAGTTTTGCATTGTGTTTTAGGCGAAAATTACCGTGAAACAGACTTTTCTCTTGAAGAAAAAGCTGTAAAAATGACAATTGAAGAGCTTCTTTGATACATTTTTTGGGAGAAAAGGACCCAAAAAATTCTTAACACCGTCTTTTTTTACAAAAGACGGTGTATTTTTTTGATATTTTGACCAATTTTTGCAGGAAGAAGAATAATTTCCTGCAAAATCACTTTTATGATGTAAAACGCTGTAACGAATTTGTAATATTCGATTTTTATGCAAAATATTGAATAAATATTCTATATTTTCGCATATAAAAGCAAAAGGATGTATAGATGCAAAAATCACTCAAATCAAGGCAAAAACGAGCTATTTATATTAAAATTGCCGAGAATATTTTAAGTTGCTAAAGTAAAAATGCGTTGTAAAAACACAGTTGTATTTATAGCGAATACAGAACTCTGCAAAAAAGTTTCAATTTTTTTGTATTTTTTACTTGACATTTCAGTTGAAGTGGTGTAATATACGTGGTATCACAATGAAACTTTGGTTGCTAAGAATTTCATTGACGGTGAGATTAACAATTGAATGAGGTGAAATGTAATGAAACTTAACAAAATCCTTGCTATGATCCTTGCACTTGTTATGGTCCTCAGCCTTGCAGCCTGTGGCGCAGAACCGGCTGACCCCGTTAACCCCAATGCTCCTGAAGCTCCCGTTGAAGGCGGCGAAGCAGAAGCTGCAGCAAGAATCCTTAACGTTCACGTAACCGCAGCAATCGACTCCATCGACCCGCATCTTACTTCCGCAGGCGATGACTTCGAAGTAATCGGTACCATGGTCGAAGGACTTTTCCTTTGTGACGCTTCCGGTGCAGCAATCCCCGGCATGGCAGAAACCTATGAAAAATCCGAAGACGGTATGACCTGGACTTTCAAACTCCGTGATGCAAACTGGTCCAACGGTGACCCCGTAACCGCAGATGACTTCGTATTCGCATGGCAGAGAGCTATGGCTCTTCCGGCAGAATATGCATCTCTCTTCGAAACCGCAGGTATTAAAAATGCTTCCGCAATTTATGCCGGCGAAATGGATGCTTCCGAACTCGGCGTTTATGCACAGGATGAAAAAACCCTCGTAGTTGAATTCGACGTTCCTTGCGCATTCTTCGATGCCCTTATGTTCTTCCCCGTATTCTATCCGATGAACAGAGCTTTTGTTGAAGAGTGCGGCGACCTTTACGGTTCTGCTCCCGAATATTATCTCTCCAACGGTCCGTTCGTTCTTTCTGAATATACTCCCGCTGCAACCGAATTCAAAATGGTTAAAAACGAAGAGTATTACAATGCAGCCAATATCGAAGTTCCTGGCCTTACCTATAAAGTAATCCTCGACTCCCAGCAGGCATATCTTGCATACCAGAACGGCGAACTTGATGTTTGCGTACTTTCTTCCGAACTCGCAGACCTCCTCAAATCTGATGCAGATTTCCTTGCAACCGAATCCGGTTACCTCTGGTATATGTCTCCTAACGTATCCAAAGGCGGCGCAATGGCAAACGTAAATATCCGCAAAGCAATCGGTATGGCTTTCGATAAAGATGCAGTTTGCAACAACATCCTCAGAAACGGTTCCATTCCTGCAGACTTCTGTGTTCCTGTAGGCCTTGCAACCGGCCCCGATGGCAAAGATTACCGTGAATCTTCCGGTATCACTTATTGCGAATACAATGTAGAAGAAGCAAAGAAACTCTGGGAAGCAGGCCTTGCAGAACTTGGAACTGATTCCGTTGAACTTACCCTTATCTTCGACGATGAAGAAGCTATCAAACTTGTAGCTGAATTCATTCAGCAGCAGGTACAGGAAAATCTTCCCGGCCTTACCATTACCCTCCAGCCTTATCCGAAGAAACAGCGTTCCGACCTCATGAAAGCTCACGATTATGACATCGGCCTTTGCAGATGGGGACCTGACTATGCTGACCCGCTTACTTACATGGATCTCTGGACCGACGGTTATACTCATAACTACGGCAACTGGCATTCTGATGAATACATGGAAATCCTCAACAAGATCAAAACCGTTGAATATGCACTCGATGCAGAAGCACGTTGGGATCTTATTAAACAGGCAGAACAGATCATTGCTGACGAAGCAGTTATCCTTCCTGTATACCAGAACGCAAACGCATCTCTTGTAAAAGCAGATGTTAACGGCATCGAATTCCATGCTGTTGGTCTTAACCGCGTATACAACAACGTAACTTTCGGCTGATATCAATTAAAGTTAATTATTTGATAATCTAAGGCCATACAGTGGCCCGTCTATCACGGGCCACTGTATGCTTTTATATAAGGAGGGGTATTCCCCAGTGAAGAAATATATATTCAAACGAGTTTTGTACTCATTGGTTGCAATTCTCGTACTTCTTCTGCTCCTGTTTTTAATGCTTGAACTCATGCCCGGTTCTCCTTTTAATGATGATAAGCTTTCCCAGGAACAGATCGATATTCTTTATCAGAAGTACGGTCTTGATCAGCCAATTTTCGTAAGATACTTCAAATATCTTTTCAACATCATTCAGGGCGATTTCGGCGTTTCCTATAACATAGCCTCGAACGTTCCGATTACGGATCTTTTGCAGACAAGAGTTCCCACTTCGATTCGCCTTGGCGGACAGGCAGTTTTCCTTGGCGCATCCATCGGCCTTATTCTCGGCCTTATTGCGGCACTCAAACACAACACAATTTTTGATACCATCGCAACCATCATCTCGGTTCTGGGTGTTTCCCTTCCGTCCTATGTTTTTGCGCTGGCTCTTTCTTATTCTCTCGGTTACCGCGCAGGCTGGTTCCCGCTTCTTTATGATTCCGAAACTCCGCTCATTTCCTCTGTTCTTCCGACAATTGCGCTTTCCATGTTCTCCATGGCAAACATCGCAAGATTCACCAGAACCGAAATGCTCGAAGTTCTCCGCAGCGACTATATGCTTCTTGCGGAAAGTAAAGGTATCAGCGGACCCAAGCTTATAATCCGTCATGCGCTCCGTAACGCACTTATTCCGATTATTACCGTTCTCGGTCCGCTGATTGTTAACACCATGACCGGTTCTCTCGTTATCGAAAAGATTTTCTCTATTCCCGGTATCGGCGAACTTATGGTACGTTCCATTCAGCAGAACGACTATAACGTAACAATAGCACTTTCTTTCATCTACAGCCTTATGTATATCAGCATAATGCTGGTGGTCGATATCCTCTATGGTATCATCGACCCGAGAATTCGTCTTTCGAAGGAGGATAATCATGAAAGCTGAAAATTTTGATTACTCCGC
>JAZUAX010000017.1:0-13910 GCA_045638185.1 Oscillospiraceae bacterium
CATAGTTCTGGAAAACCATTGCGATATCGGGGTCTTTCGGTGCAACGTCGTTCATGCGTTTGTCGCCGATAAGAAGATCGCCGCCGGAAATTTCCTCAAGACCCGCGATCATACGGAGAGTTGTGGATTTTCCGCAGCCGGAAGGACCGACAAGAACGATAAATTCCTTGTCTTGGATTTCAAGGTTGAAGTCGTGAACAGCAAGAAGACCGTCTGGAAGAACGGTGAGATTTGTTTTAAGCGGTTCACCTTTTTTGATTTTCTTTGCGTCATCACCGTTGAACGGATATACTTTTTTGACGTCTTTAAGTGTTACAGTTGCCATGAGCAAACAGCTCCGGACAAACCCCATCCGGGCGAATGTCCTCGCCTTTTCCGGCAAAGCGGAAAAAGACATTACGGCAGGTCTCCACACTGCCGCACCGTGAGCCAAACGGAAATTAACTTATCCTCCTTTTTATATGTGCACAGTCTATTTGGTGGAGTAGAACAGCGCACAATGAGTTACTATAATCATATCACCGCTTTTTTTAAAATTCAACCTGCCTTCTTCAATAGACTTTTTCCACAGTTTTTGTGGATTATTACCGAATTTTCTTCCGCTTCAGGGGAGGAGCCTGCGAAGCAGGCGGCAGGTTATAAAGCAAAGTTTGCGGAAAAAACATCTCTTTTTGCATCGTTGTTTTCCGATGAAAAACACCTGTCCTTGCGCTGAAAAATAAAGAAAAACTGCCAAAATTGCCGTTTTTTGGTAGAAAAATCGGCTTTTTTAAATAAAAAACCGCAGTATTGAAGCAACTCTTCAAAAAGTTGTAGGCAAAATCAACAAATTGAAAACCGGCAGATTATTAAAAAGATAGAAGTTTTGGAAAGCTGTTGAAAATCATATTTTAAAAGAGTATTATTTAAAACGAGGAAACGCGTGGAATCGTTTCCAAAAAAATATTGGGAAAATCCCAAAAGATATTTTTAGGAGGAAAACTAAATGAAAAAGCTTCTTGCAATGCTTCTTGCTCTTGTAATGGTTCTTTCTTTCGCAGCATGCGGCGAAACCCCCGAAGAACCCACCGAGACCCCCGAAGCTCCTGTTGAAGGCGGCGAAACCGAAGCAACCGGTTCTGTTTACTGGCTCAACTTCAAACCCGAATCTGACGAAGTACTTAAAGAACTCGCAGCAAAATATACCGAAGAAACCGGTGTTCCGGTAGAAATCGTAACTGCTGCTTCCGGTACTTATAACGAAGTTCTTACTGCAGAAATGGATAAGAGCAACGCTCCTACCATCTTCGTAGTAGGCAACCAGGCTGCTGTTGATACCTGGGGCGATTATTGCCTCGATCTCGCAGGAACCCCCATCGAAGCAGAACTCAACACCGACGCATACAAACTTTATGATGCAGAAGGCAAACTCTGCTCCATCGGTTATTGCTATGAATGCTACGGCATCATCGTAAACAACGAACTTCTTGCAAAAGCAGGCCACGATGTTTCCGAAATCACCAATTTCGAAACCCTCAAAGCTGTTGTTGAAGACATCACCGCTCGTTCCGCAGAACTCGGCTTCGGCGCATTCACTTCTAACGCAATGGACGATTCCTCTTCCTGGAGATACACCGGCCATATGATCAACCTTGAATACTACTATGAATATGTAGATGCTCCCGAAGCATGGGCAAACGGCACTGCAGCTGCTCCCGAACTTACCGGTGCATACATGGATAACTTCAAAGCTCTCTATGATCTCGCTGTAGTAAACTCCATCGTTGACCGCAAAGAACTTGCAAACGGCGGTTTTGATGCACAGGCTGAATTTGCAGAAGGCAAAGCAGCATTCTACGTACAGGGTTCCTGGGAAGCATCCGGCCTTGAAGGCAAAGGCATGGATCTCTCCAAACTTTCCATGATTCCTTATTACTGCGGCGTTGAAGGCGAAGAAAAAGCTGGTCTCAACTGCGGTACTGAAAACTATTGGGCAATCAACGGCAACGCTTCCGAAGAAGACATCCAGGCAACCATGGATTTCATGGTATGGCTCGTAACCGATGCAGAAGCTTCTGAAGCTGCAGTTGGCACCTTCGGTGTAATGCCTTATAAATCTGCTGCTGTTTCCACCAACCCCTTCCTTGCACAGGCTAACGCATATCTTGGCGACGGCTGCTACAACATGGCTTGGATCACCAACTTCCAGCCCAACGTTGACGCTTACCGTGCAACTGCTGTTGCAGCTCTCAACGCTTACAACGCAGATCCTTCCGATGCAAACTGGGCAACTGTTGTAACCGCTTTCATCAACGGTTGGGCAGTACAGTATCAGGCAGTAAACGGCTGATATCTGAATTTTTAAAAACTTCAAAGCAGTTTCGCTTTGATAAAACGGAGCGAGCCGTAAAAGCTCGCTCCGTTTTTGATATATCACCGAAAAAGCTGCGCGAGGCTTTTTTGATGAACTTTTTTATATTTTAATCAAGCGGGAGTTGAAGCACAATGAAACTTAAACGCGACAGCGCAGCGGTCAACAGCGATATGATCCGCAAACCGATCCAGCGTTGGTCTCCTCTTTTCCTTTTGCCGGTCGTTGCGGCATTTGCAATAGGCTTTGTGTGGCCTTTTTTTCATGGACTTTTTCTTTCCTTCTGCAAGTTCAAAACAACAAGCAACTGGGAATGGGTCGGAATTTCGAACTATGAAAAAGCCCTTGCGGATCAGAGCTTTATGTATTCCTTCGGGTTCACCGCAATGTTCGCAATTGTTTCCCTTGTTCTCATAAATGTTTTTGCATTTGCCGTTGCTTATGCTCTTACTCAGAAAATAAAAGGCGCAAACCTTTTCAGAACCGTTTTCTTTATGCCGAACCTCATCGGCGGTATAGTTCTCGGTTATATCTGGAGCATGATCTTCGACGGTTTCCTTTCTTATTACGAAACTTCCATTCTTATGGATAAGGAATGGGGCTTCTGGGGACTTATAATCCTGACCTGCTGGCAGCAGATCGGTTATATGATGATCATCTATATCGCAGGTCTTCAGGCTGTTCCGGAAGATATGCTCGAAGCTGCAAAAATTGACGGTGCAAACGGCTGGCAGACTCTTTTCAAAGTCACTATCCCCAACGTAATGCCTTCCATCACAATCTGCACCTTCCTTTCCCTCACCAACGGATTCAAACTCTTCGACCAGAACCTTGCCCTCACCGGCGGTTATCCTTATGTAATAAATCCGGACGGCACTGCGGTGCATACCACCGAAATGCTTGCTCTCAACATTTATAACACTTTCTATGTAGGCGCAAACACTCGCGGCGTTGCCCAGGCAAAAGCAGTTCTGTTCTTCATTCTCGTTGCAACTCTGGCAATTGCCCAGCTCAGCGCAACCCGTAAAAAGGAGGTACAGCAGTAATGAAAGGTTCCTTCCAGAAAGAAAAATTCGGAAAAAATCTTACAACGGCAATTTTTGTTCTTCTTTCGATTTTCTATATTTTCCCCGTCGCAATGGTAGTTATCAACTCCTTCAAAAAGAACACCTTTGTAAAAACCGAAACCTTCAAATTTCCCACTGCGGAAAGCTTTGCGGAATTCGATAACTTCATAACCGGAATTACGTTCGGCGGTTATCCCTTTACAAAATCCGTTTTCTACAGCGTTGTAATAACCCTTTGCGGAACTGCGCTTATCCTTCTCTTCACTTCCATGGCAGCATGGTATATTTCCCGTGTTGATTCTCTTGTTTGCAGAATCGTTTATTACGGCTGTGTTTTCTCCATGGTTGTTCCTTTTCAGATGGTAATGTTCACCCTTTCCAAAACCGCAGATACCCTTAAACTCAACACCCCCTGGACCATTCCGGTAATTTATCTCGGATTCGGAGCGGGACTTGCTGTTTTCATGTTTGTCGGTTTTGTAAAAGGAATTCCGCTTGATATCGAAGAAGCCGCTGCAATCGATGGCTGCAACCCCTTCCGTACCTATTTCAGCGTCGTTCTCCCGATGATGAAACCCACCATGATCTCCGTTGCAATCCTCGAAATCATGTGGATCTGGAACGACTATCTTCTTCCCTATCTTGTTCTCGACCGTACTGAATATATGACCATTCCGATCCATATCCAGTACCTCAAAGGAAGCTACGGAACCGTTGACCTAGGCGCAACCATGGCTCTTATCCTTTTGAGCATCATTCCGGTAATCATCTTCTATCTCACCTGCCAGAAACATATCATCAAAGGTGTTGCTGCCGGCGCAGTTAAAGGCTGATTCCTTTTTCTGAATTAAAAGAAAGGAGATGCATTTGTGACCATAAAAGATCTGGCGAAAAAAACCGGATATGGTATTGCAACCGTTTCGCGCGTGCTCAACAACCACCCGAACGTAAGCGCAAAAGCCCGGAAAATAATTATGAAAGCTGTTGAAGAAAGCGGTTTTGAACTTAACGACAACGCAAAACAGCTTAAACAGCAGCGTGCCACTTCGATTCTTGTTGTGGTCAAAGGCACCTCCAACGAAATGTTCGGTTCGCTTGTGGAAACTATCCAGAGCGAAATTGCCAAAACGGAATATCCCCTTATTGTGGATTATATTGATGAAGACGACAACGAAGTGCTTCGCGCTGTCCGTCTTTGCCGCGAAAAAAAGCCGCTGGGAATACTCCTCCTCGGCGGAAACATAGAACATTTCAAAAATGATTTTGATAAAATAGAGATTCCCTGCGTCCTTGTTTCAAGCAGCGCTTCGAACCTCCCCTTTAAAAACCTTTCAAGCGTTTCAACAGACGACAGAGAAGCCGCAAAATGCGCAATGGAAGCTCTTATAAATCTTGGACATAAGAGAGTTGCGGTTGTCGGCGGCGACCGCAACACTTCCGATACCGGACGCCTGCGCTACGAAGGCTGCCTCGAGGCCTGTTCGGAAAACGGAATCGATTTTGACCGCGAAAAGGACTATGTCGGCGTCCGTTTTTCCTATCAGGACGGTTACAACGCAACCTGCCGCCTGCTTGAAAACAAAAGAAATTTCACTGCGCTTTTTGCCGCTGCGGATGTTATGGCGATCGGAGCGATCCGCGCTTTAAAAGATAATGGTTTTTCCGTTCCGGAAGATGTTTCCGTTGTGGGATTCGATGGTCTTGCCCTGGGTTCGTTCCTTGTTCCTAAGCTTAGTACCGTTGAGCAGGCTGTTCACCAAATGGCTGTCCGCAGCGTGGAAATTCTTTTGGATTGTGTTGAAAACGGCGGAGAAGCCAGGAACGAAACCGTTCCATTTGCGGTGCGGCTGAAAGAAAGTACAGCAAAAATCTGAATATAAGGAGCTTTTCCAAATGAGAGAAAGCGGAATACTGATGCATATAACCTCGCTTCCGGGCCCTTACGGAATCGGAAGCATGGGAAAAAATGCTTATAAATTTGTGGATTTCCTTAAAAAATCCGGACAGCGCATTTGGCAGATTTTGCCGCTTAGCCCTACCGGATTCGGAAATTCGCCCTATCAATCCTGCTCTGCTTTTGCCGGAAACCACTATCTCATCGATCTGGAAACCCTGATTGAAGAAGGCCTTCTGGAAAAACAGGAGGCCGAATCTTTTTTCTGGGGAAACAATGAGGAAAAAATCGATTTCGGCGCACTTTATGAAAGCAGAAAAAAAGTTCTTCGCCTTGCCTATGGCCGTTTTGTTCCGGACGAAAACTATAATGATTTTATAAGGAAAAACGAAAACTGGCTTTTGGAATATGCTCTTTTTGCCGCAATAAAGGAAGAATTCGGCGGAAGACCCTGGACCGAATGGCCGGAAGAACTTCGCCTTCGGGATGAAAAAGCTCTTGCGGCAAAAAAAGAGGAACTTTCCGAAGAAATTTCCTTCATCTGCTTCCTCCAGTATGAATTTTTCTTCCAATGGGAAAAACTCCGTGGCTACGCAAACGAAAAAGGAATAAAAATCGTCGGTGATATCCCGATTTATGTTCCGCTGGATTCCGCAGATGTCTGGGCAGAACCGGGAGAATTTCTTCTTGATGAAAATCTCAATCCAAAAAGAGTTGCGGGCTGTCCTCCGGATTCTTTCAGCGCAGACGGCCAGCTTTGGGGAAACCCGATTTACGATTGGGAAAAAATGAAGGCCTCCGGCTTCAGATGGTGGATAAACCGCCTTGGCGCCGCAAAACATATGTATGATATCGTCCGAATCGACCATTTCCGCGGCTTCGAAAGCTATTGGTCAATTCCCGCAGAAGATAATACCGCCATGAACGGACGCTGGGAAATCGGCCCCGGAATGGATTATATAAATGCAATAAAATCCGCCCTTCCGGAAATGGATTTCATCGCCGAGGATCTTGGCTTTGTAACTCCCGAAGTTCGAAAACTCCAGGAAGATTCCGGCTATCCGGGAATGAAAGTTATGCAGTTTGCTTTCGATTCCCGCGAAGCGGGAAACTATCTTCCCCATACCTATCCGGAAAACTCCGTTGTTTATTCCGGAACCCACGATAACCCTACCCTTGTCCAGTGGCTTTCCGATGTTGCCGAAAGCGATCTTCTGGAAGGCAAGGCATATCTCGGACTTTCCGAGGAGGAAGGCTTTGCGGAAGGACTTATCCGCGGTTCAATGGCTTCGAACAGCCGTCTCTGCATTATCCAGATGCAGGATTGGCTCGGTCTTGGCGCAGAAGCAAGAATGAACGTTCCGGGAATCCTTTCGGATAAAAACTGGAGCTGGCGCGCAAAAGCCGGATTTGATTCCGAAAAGCTCGGCGAACATATCCTTGAAATAACGACCCGCTTCGGCAGAATATAAAAACAAAAAAAGACATTGAAGCGATTGCTGGTATTTCAAAAAGTACAATGATTAGATAGAAAAGAAAAAGAGCTTGAGCAAAAATGCTCAAGCTCTTTTTAAACTATATTTCAACGGGTAGCTTATCAATAATTTTTGCTACAAACTTTCGTATAAGGTTTGCATCTATTGCAGTAATTCTTCCATCACCATCAACATCACAAAATTGGAGTTGTTGATTTGTCGGAGTAATAAGTTTTGCAGCTACTAATCTTGCAAAATATACATCTGTAACATTTATTTTTCCGTCACCATTTGCATCACCATACAACAAACTTACAACAGTCCAAGGTTTTGCAGTATAGCCGTTCCATTTGCCGTCATCGATTTTCCAAGTATCGTTATCATTGGGAAAATATAACGTATCCAAAGATATATCAAAAGTTGATAAATATTTATTTGTTGCTGCTGTTACAACCGGAGGGTTGCCTTTAAAATAGTAATCGTTTATGTTGCAATTTTTAAATGCATTTTTTTCAATAATTTTTAATGTATCACTTAAAACAAGTTTCCCATTAAAGCCTGTACAATAATAAAATGCATTTTCTCCTATTTCCTGTATCGTATTACTCATAATTAAATTTTCTCTAAAGCCCGAACACTTTTGAAAAGCGTGTTTTTTTATAAACATTACGCTGTCGGAAATTATTAAATTTCCATTAAAACCATAACAGTTGTAAAAAGCTGAACTTTCTATAGTTGTTATTCCATCTGGAATTATCAAATTTCCGCTAAAGCCATAACAATTATAAAAAACAGAGTTTTCTATCACGTTTATATTGTTGGAAATTATTAAATTTCCATTAAAACCATAACAGTTGTAAAAAGCTGAACTTCCTATATTAGTTACACTGTTAGGAATTACTAGATTTCCGGTAAAACCATTACAGTTATAAAAAGCCGAATCTTCTATATTTTTAACACTATTAGGAATAATAAGTATTCCGGAAAAATTTGAACAATCGTAAAATGCATTACTTCCGATTGTTATTACTCCATCAGCAATGATTAAATCTCCTTTTTTACCTCCAGGACAAGTTACGATTGTTTTTTTATCTTTACTGTATATGATTCCATCTATAGAAGAATAATTGCTATTATTTTCAGAAATCTCTAATTCATCAATTCCTGTTTTTTTAAAAACATTTTTACCAATTTCTGCTATACTGCTTGGAATAAATACTTTACCGGTAAGTCCACTACATTTATAAAAAGCTTTTTCTCCAATTTCAATTGTTTTATCGTTAAAAATAAGCTTTTCACCTAAACTGGAGCAACCATTAAAGGCATAGCTACCAATGTATAATACATTTTCTGGAATAACAATATTTCCTGTTAATTCTGAGCAACCACTGAACGCAAAATCATATATAGTTGTTAAATTATCATTTAAAAACAGCTCCCCATCAAAACCGTAACAATCAATAAAAGCACCATTTCCTATAGTTTTAACATTATGAGGGATAACAAGATTTCCAGAAAACCCTGAACAGCCTTCAAATGCAGAATTACCAATAGCTGTTATACTATTTCCTATATTTAAATTGCCCTCAAAACTAGAACAATTATAGAAAGCAAATTCTCCAATAGTTGTAACTTTATCTCCAATAACAAGCAATTTTAAATTTTTTAAATAATCCCCCCAAGGAGCTTTTGTAATATAATTACCGGAAACCGATTTATAATAATAATTATTCATCTTACCTTCACCGCTAATGGTAAGCGTTCCATCTTGTGTAAGCATCCAGGTAAGATTTGTTCCGTCACCTTCGCCACCACAATAACCGGCAGCAATTATGTCAGAATCTTCAGCAAATGTCGTCAATGACATTGTAAAAACAAGAAAAATAAAAGCAAATATTGAAAGAAACTTTTTCATATTAACCCTCTTTTCGTTTTCATATTCTAAAGATATAATAGACCTTATTTTCACTTTGGTCAATGCATTTATTGACTTTATCGTTCCTTTCCGTTCCTCTGTAATCTTACACGCTCCACTCCACATCCGAGTCCTGGCCTTTGCGACAAAAAGCAGTAAAAAAGTTGTTAAAAAGTAATTATAAAGTTGTTTGAAAGTAGTTATAAACCAATTAAAAAGCAGCATGAAAGTTGATACTTTCTTGCTGCTTTCTTGTTTTTATATTGCTTTTTTGATGTTGTCTTCAATTTTCAATATCATCATAAAGGAAAAAGGCTGTTGCAAAAGCAACAGCCTTTTTCCTGGTGCGGATGATGGGACTTGAACCCACAAGGTGTTGCCACCACTGGAACCTGAATCCAGCGCGTCTGCCTATTCCGCCACATCCGCATGATTACAAATCATTTTAACATTATATATAAAAGCTGTCAAGCAAAATTAAAAAAAGCGCTGATAATTTAAAAAATTCCGCAAAAACTAAAAACAAAATAATCGAAAGGAATGAAAAAAATGTTTATAAAAAAAGCGCTTTCAATGCTGCTTGCAATTGTTCTTCTCTTCGGCTTTTCCGGATGCCGGAACAGAAACGAAGAAGAACAGGATCCGCCCTCCGAAGTGACCGCGGAAGATGAACTTGTTCTTTATCATAATAACACAAGCCTTGCACCGATGCTGATGAGCCTCACCGAGGAATATTCAAAAGCCACCGGCAAAAAAATTTCCGCAAAACTTGCCGGAAACGATTTTATGGGCGAAATAAAATCTCAGAATGCCGCTCTCTATGTTGTGGATACCCATTCCGATCTTTCCGGATGGCATTCCGGCGGCCTTTTCAGCGATTTTCTCAACGATACCGGTCTTTCTTCCTTAACTTCCAAAATCCCTGCAGGTCTTCATTTAAGTTCTGCCGGAATCGGGAATTACGGAATTCCGCTCATGCTCGAAGGCTATGGATATATTTTTGATAAAACAATGCTTTCCGATATTTTCGGCGAAGAAAATTCCGAAAAAATTGCCGCCGATTTGAAAACCTGCTCTTTCACAGAGTTCGAAGGCTTCGCCGCCGCGGTTGATACCTGGATCACCGCTCCATCCGCAGCGGAAATTACCCTTAACGGAAACAAATATACCTTTGCAGCGGAAAAAACCGGAAAGGCAGTAAACCTCACCGGCGTTTTTTCTCTCAATAACGAAAGCACCCGCGCGCTCGAGCACCTTTTGAGCACGGGCCTTGCTGCAAAATTTGCAAGCCGCTACGAAGTTATGACTGCGATAGAAGGCGCGGTTGAAAGAATGGAACCGGTGCTCAAAGCTTATGCGGCGGCTCTGGATTTCCAGACAAACCATATTGCCGGAGCGGAAGGAACAATTTCCCGCGGAGAAGAATTCACCGGCGGAGATTATAACTATTCCACCTCCATCGACCTTTTTACCAGAGGAAATGCCCTTTTTTATCCCGGCGGAACTTCCGATACTGAGGATTTTGAAAAATCCTCCGAAGGTTTCAGCGAAAATCTTGATATAATCCCGATGAAACTTCCCCTTTCCGAAGAAGACGTGACCGCTTCCGGAATGACTGCGGAAAAGCTTGACCGCTCGATTGTAATCGGAAGCCGCTATTATCTCGCAATAAATCCGAAAGCGGAAGAAAAACTTTCTTCCGCCGCAAGAGATTTTATAACCTGGATCTATAGTGACGAAGCAGGAAAAACCGCTTATTCTTCCGCTTTCGGCGGAGTTCCGTTTAATTTTGAATATCTTACGGGAAACAGCGCAACGGATGAAAAACCTTCCTCCGAAGCCGAAAGCGAAAACCCTTCCCAGGAAAATTCCGCTTCTTCCGGAGCAAAAAATCAGGGGAATAAAACCGAAAGCGGAACCGTTTCTCCGGAAAACGCCTCTCCTTCCGGAACCGGTGAAAACGATCAGGCCGGAACCGAAAACGAAAATTCCGGAACTTCTGCAGAAAATTCTTCCCAGATGGAAGTAAATCCGGATATGGAAGGCCCGATCACTCCAAGCCACAGCATCAG
This sequence comes from Oscillospiraceae bacterium, assembly GCA_045638185.1. Classification (GTDB taxonomy): domain Bacteria; phylum Bacillota; class Clostridia; order Oscillospirales; family Ruminococcaceae; genus UMGS1668. Next base: position 10,774 of record JAZUAX010000017.1, read on the forward strand.
CAACAGCCTCATGAACTCCGTTGCGGAATATTATTCCGCAGGAAACTGGATCCCGGATCTTTCCTTTGCCCTTCCGGCAGATTTTGCCGAAAAGATCCTTGGCGAAGGTCTTTCGGATTTCTGGGGAATGGAAACCTGGGCAGATTCCGACCGCAAAAATTTTGTGGATACAATAATGGGCGGCTGGAAAGAAAGACTTAATAAAGAAGATGCAGCAGTAGGCTGAAAATAAAAATGAGCACGGTGTTCGAAACACCGTGCTCATTATGTTTTTTATAAAAAATCAATCGTAACTTCTCATAACGGAAACAACTTTTCCGAGGATATCTACGGAATCAACGATAATGGGTTCATAATCGTCGTTTTCCGGCTGAAGGCGGAAATGTCCGTCCTCTTTATAAAAACGTTTTACGGTTGCGGAATCTTCAACAAGCGCAACAACGATCTGTCCGTTGTGGGCTTCGGGAGTTCTGCGGACAACAACGATATCTCCGTCCAGAATTCCGCATTTTATCATGGAATTTCCGTGAACATGGAGCGCAAAAAGATCGGTCGTGTCGCCGGCAAAAGGAACGTATTCATCAACTTCCTCTTCCGCAAGAATCGGGGAACCTGCGGCAACATGTCCGAGTACCGGGATGGTGCCGGGAGGAGTTGATGTTTTAATGCTTATGGCGCGGTTCTGGTTTTCGCCCATGGAAATTCTTCCTTCCGCCTGAAGCTCCTTGAGATAGCGGTGAACGGTGGAAGTGGATTTTATATCAAGCTCTGCGCAAATTTCGCGGACTGTGGGCGGATAGCCGTTTTCTTTAATAAAATCCGTCATATAATCAAGAATAAGTTCGGCCTTATTTCCCATAAAAACAAATCTCCTTTCGGCAAATCGGAATTATCCAAATGCATTATAGCACATATGTTCTCCTTTGTAAACATATGTTCGTTAAAAAATTACGGTATTTACAGAAATGTTTATAAAAATCTTCAGTTTCTTCACACGTTGTTCACTTTTCCTTAACAAATAAAAAAATATAGGTGATATAATATAGATGTACTCAAAAAGAGCCGCAAACTTTTTGAGCTACACCCTCCTCAAAAACTCAAACTAATTGACTTACAAAAAAAGAAAGAACACCGGGTCTGACCACCCCGGTGTTTTTTCTTTTATAATAAAATTGTAGAAAAATGCTACAATTGACAGAGCCGTTTTTTAATAATATAATAATCTTCGGTTTGAATATTTAAAAGAAAAGGAGAGGTTTTTTTGGCTTCGGAAACTTCGGCAAAACGAATTGATATGACCAGCGGCTCGATCTGGAAATGTATGGTAAGTTTTGCTATTCCTGTTTTTATCGGTCACCTTTTCCAGCAGCTTTATAACACGGCCGACTCCATAATAGTCGGAAACTTTGTCGGAAAAGAAGCTCTTGCGGCAGTTGCAAGCAGCGGAAACCTTATTTTTATGATGACAGGTTTCTTCATGGGCCTTTGTATGGGTGCCGGCGTTATAATAAGCCGCTACCTCGGCGCAAGAGAATATGAAAAAATGCAGCATACCATGCATACTGCCGTTGCCTTCGGTATTTGCTGCGGTTTAACTCTTTCGGTTCTCGGTCTTTGGCTTGCTCCGAAACTTCTTATTTTAATGAAAACGCCGGAAAACGTTCTTCCGCTTTCAACAACTTATTTCAGGATATATTTTTTCGGAAGCTTTTTTTCCCTTGTTTATAACGTCTGCGCCGGAATTCTCCAGGCTGTGGGCGATTCAAAAAGCCCGCTCCGCTTCCTGATAATTGCTTCGATAACAAACGTCGTTCTTGATATAATCTTCGTCGGCGTTTTCAATTTCGGAGTTGCGGGCGCCGCTTATGCAACCGTTATAAGCCAGATGTTTTCCGCAGTCATGGGCTTCAGAAAACTCCTCAAGAGCGAAGGTTATTATCAGCTTCATCTGAATAAGATACGTTTTGATTTTGCCCGCCTTAAGGAAATTCTCCATCAGGGAATCCCTTCCGGAATCAACAACTCCATTATTTCAATAGCAAACGTTGTCGTTCAGTCCAACATAAATGCTTTCGGCGATGATGCCATGGCAGGCTGCGGTTCCTATTCCAAAATCGAAGGCTTTATCTTCATTCCGATAATGTCCTTCTCCATGGCTCTGACAACGTTTATTGGCCAGAACCTCGGCGCAGGAAACCACGAAAGAGCCCTTAAAGGTTCCCGCTTCGGTATATTTGCTTCAATGGCTTCTGCAGAAATTCTCGGCGCAATCCTCTGGATAATCTGCCCCTGGGTAATTCCGCTTTTCAATGATGACCCGGCCGTTGTGGCAATCGGCGTCAACCAGATGAGAACCGAATCGATCTTCTTCTTTGCCCTTGCTTTTGCCCATTCCGTTTCTGCGGTTATGCGCGGAGCGGGAAGAGCAAAAATGCCCATGTACACAATGCTCCTTTGCTGGTGCATAATCCGCGTAACCTATATTACGGTTATGGTAAAATTCTTCCCGGTTATCGAAACAGTTTATTGGGCATATCCCCTTACCTGGGCGTTGAGCTGCATAATCTTCCTTATCTATTATTTAAAAGGCGATTGGCTGCACACCTTCGATTACAGATAAAAAACAAAACCGACCCGGGAGGGTCGGGTTTTCTTTTTTAATAATATGTATTAAAGTCCTTCGTCCTCAACAAATTTATAAAATGCCGCTTCCGCTGCTTTGTCCTCGTCACGAATTGTTCCAACGGGCGCTATATAAACCATATATTCTTCTTCGCCGTCGATACCAAAAGTCTTGCAGCAGCTTTCGTGAGAAAAAGCACCTATTCCGCAGGTTCCGAGTCCAAGGGCGGTTACACCGAGATAAAGATTCTGGCAAAGATGGCCCGCATCAATAAGCGCAACTCTGTGGGAATTTGTTCCGTAACGCCATTCTGCGCGATAAGCAACCATTGTCCAATAGAAAACAACGTTGGCTTTTGCAGCCCATTTCTGTCCACAGACGTTTTCGGAAATAACATCGTCAATATTTTCCGGTTTTCCGAGGAATTCAATGGCGTGCTCCATGGGAAGATAGTGATAAATTCCTTCCGCAAGACCTTCGATTTTTCTTACCATAAGGTAAGTTTCAAATTCGT
>JAZUAX010000018.1:0-11708 GCA_045638185.1 Oscillospiraceae bacterium
ACATTTTCAAGGAGGAATACTAAAACTTTCGGGAGAAGAACCTCAAGATATATATTTTGAAGAACCTGATTACATAGGAATAGCATCTCTTGAAGCAACAAATCTTCAGATAACCACGGATACTGGATTTACAGTTGAAAAATTACTTTCGGATTTAACTCTTAGTGGAGAGATTCCTTACTTAAATATAGGCAGCTATAATGGACACAAAGTAAAAGCAAACGGTAACGCATATATTGCTGGAGTGATAGACGGTACGCTTGAGGTTGCAGGGACAACATATGTCGATTATGAAACAGAAATATATGGAAAGCTAACAACCGAATATATTGATATTTATCATACATCTTTTATTGTGGATGGTTATGTTGAAGTTAATCGAGATGTTGATGTGTATTATGGTTATACGACTGTTGACGGATATATGCTTGTTGGTGGAAATTATATTTGTGATGGAGATTTCGACGGTACAGGAACGCTCGAAATTAAAGGAGATTTTAAGCATACAAACGGGAACACATATTACAGAATTTATGATGGTACGTTGATTTTTTCGGGAGGAGAGGCACAGAGCATTGAGTTCAATGCTGGAGAAAAATATATAGATAAACTTTCAGCTGCCAATGTAAAAATTTCCACTGATTCCGCACTTGAAATCGGCACTCTCTTATCTGACATAACAATTGTTGATGAACCTTACGGCGGCGTTACAGTATATAATTATAATGGGTACTCTTTAAAGTTGCTTAGCGGGCATTATTACGGAGACTGGTATGCGGTGGTAGAACCCACATGTACAGAAGTGGGAGAAGAACGTACAGATTGTTATAATTGTGGTGTATACGAAACACGAGTAACAGAACCGATTGGACATGATTATTATTCAAACACAATCGATCCTATCTGCACTGAAAACGGTTATACCGAATACACCTGCTACAATTGCGGAGATTCCTATATGGATGACCATATCGATGCAATCGGTCATGATTTTTGTGATTGGTATACTTACTCGTACTCTACTTGTACCGAAGACGGCGAAGAAGAGCGTTATTGTTATAATTGTTCTGAATATGAGTACCGTGTAATTGAAGCGACAGGCCATGATTTTGGATATTGGTATACATATACAGAAGCGACAGCGACCGAAGATGGTGAAGAACGCAGGGACTGCAATAATTGTAGCGAGTACGAAAGCCGTGTAATTTACGCAACAGGAGAACATGATTTCTGCGATTGGTATGTTACTGTTGAACCTACTTGCACCGAAGACGGCGAGGAAGAGCGTTATTGTTATAATTGTTCTGAATATGAGTACCGTATAATTAAAGCAACAGGCCACGATTTCGGAGACTGGTATACAACATATGAACCAACCTGTGTTGATGGGGGCGAAGAGGAGAGATACTGCTATAATTGCTATGAGTATGAAACCCGTGCAATAGAAGCAACCGGACAGCATGACTACTATTATTCTGAAACTGTGTATCCAACTTGCACAGAAGACGGTTACACATTATACACTTGCTATGATTGCGGAAATAGTTTTGCTGATGATTATGAATATGCAACCGGTCATGAAAGCGACTATTCTGAGGTAATCCTTCCCACGTGTACCGAAAAGGGATATACATTTCACAGTTGTTACATTTGTGGAGAATACTACAGGGATTCCTATGTGGAAGCCAAAGGTCATAGTTTCGGAGAGTGGTATGAGACTAAAAAACCGACAGTAGATGAACCCGGTGAGGAACGCAAAGATTGTGATAACTGTGACCATTACGAAATTCAGGAGATCCCTCCGAAAGGCTATGAATCCGGAGATATAAACCTTGACGGAAATGTTGACGTAAAGGATGTATATTATGCCCGTCTTATTGCGGCAAAACTCATAAAATCTACTGAACAGCAGGTTGCAATGGGCGACGTTGACCTTGACGGAAGAGTAACCGCAATTGATGCCAACATAATCCGAAAATTTATTGTAAAACTTATCACTTCATTGCCGGTTGAGCAATAAAAAACAGCTCCCTCTTTCTCGAGCACCGCCATTATCGAAGCGCACACCTCGCTCGTGCTCAAAATTAGATAGCACAAAACGTTCTGTGCTCGCCGATGGTGAATCACCGGCACCATAATAACCACGAAAAAGTGGGTAAATAAAAAGCGGATAGCCATGAGAAAAATGGCTATCCGTTTTTTTGCTGCGAATTTATGTGGATTTTTGAGGGGAAATGGGTGGAAATTTAAGAAAAAACGTGTGGGTTCAGGGCGGCGATGGAACCAAAGTGAACACAAAAGATTTCATCATACAGATATCCTTGTTGTTTTACCCCAGGGAGGAATTACATCATCGTTCACTAAAAACCAAAGCACAGGTATTCCCATCGAAAGATGTTCTTTAGGGAACGGGGCATAGCCGTCTGTCATTATGATAATAACTGACGGAAGCTTATCCTGCATGTGTTGTGCCACATATTCAAAAATTATCTGAAAATCCGTACCGCCACCGCCTGAGGGCTTTATTATTTGAAGTTCCGACTCGTCTGTAAACTCCTGCAGTTCTATAATCTCAGCATCAAAAAATCCAAACCATCCGCGCAGATGTCCGTTGTGTTGGTCAACAGCACCTTTTACTTCGGAATATACTGCCGTCACCATGTCGTCACTCATGGACCCGGACGTATCGATCATAAACAGTACGTCCCGAACAAGCTCCTCTTTCTCGTTGAAATCCGGCAGAAAAAATCCGCTGTCATGAAATCTTCTGTCCGGCGGGAAAAACGAGTAGTCGGTAATTTCTTCCTGAACGAACTCATTCAAAACCGTTCTCCAGTTGGTTTGTGGTGTCCGTATATTCTTTAGCAACCGTTGAACACCTGCCGGATACCTTGTGATTTGCCGACACCGGGAGGTCCCCATAACATGACAGATGGTAATTTTTTAAGTGGAATGCCATTGCAAACAGCTTTAGAATACATGTTTCCAAGAACTGAAACAGCCTTGCCTATAGACAATGTGGGGATTACTCCCAATTTGACATCTTTACTCATTGTTTCACTCCCAACTGATTATCCAGAATTTGCAGTTCCCGTTTCAACCGTTCAATCTGTTCGGAATAATCTTCATGATCCGCAAGCAGAAGCTCAATCGCTTTCTTTCGCTCGTGAATTTGTTCAAGACTGTTTTTCAGTTTCATTAGATGTTCTTCCAGGCCATTTAAAAAATTATCAATTCTTATAAGACACCCGGTTTTGCTTTCGCTAAGTTCTACATAATATCGGCCGTTGCCCTGAATATAGATAAACGGTTTTTCTTTTATCATGTTTGAAGGAAGAAGGACCGAAAATCCCTGATATGTAAATGCTTTCCGCTCTTTTGGTTTCATGACATTACCGTTTATTAGTGCATAAAGTCCCTCTCTGATTTTTTCACGTTTATCTTTATCCATTTCCCCGAATGACCGCTTATAGAGCTCAGCATCAAGCTCGCAATTTGCTATGCGCAGTTCCTGTTCACTGATTTTCAATGGCATATCTTTTAATTCTTCCTCAAGCTGCATCTTCATTTGCACTGCCCGTTTTTGGAGAGAAATGAATTTTGTCAGCTCGTTCGCTGTTTCTATTCGCTTTTTGACAGCAGGATTGCCTACCGCAAGGGCTTTTATTTCAGCATAATTTAATACGGTGTTTTCGATATCGCTTCCGCTTCTTTCCGTAAGAGAACCGGACAGCAAATTACAAATAAATCTCTGCTTTGTTTCAAGCAACTGCCATGAATAAGCATCAAAACTTCCTTCTGTAATATATCGGAAAATTTGTACTTTTGGATTGGCGTTTCCTTGTCGCAAAATACGTCCTTCTCTTTGAGTCATATCCGCAGGGCGCCAAGGAACATCCAGATGATGAGCCGCAATCAACTTATCCTGTACGTTTACTCCCAGGCCAAGCTTAAACGTAGAACCTACCAAAATACGTATAATCCCTTTTTGCACATCTGAAAACATTTTTTCTCTCTGCTTTTCAGTTTCTGCATCGTGTACAAACGCGATTTCGTCTTCCGGAACACCTTTTTCAATAAGAATCCGGCGGAGTTCGTCATACATATTGAATCCGGGTTTGGGTGTGGAACTGTCGCAAAAAACAAGTTGAGTGCTTCTTTTGTCAGCCGTTCCCATCCAGATATCGAACACTCTGTCCGCGCATCGGGAAACCTTGGATTGATAAGTGAAAGGCAGCACAGGTTTCACCAGACGCATATCCAATGCTGCCTTGCGGCCGTCGCTTGTAATTTTAAGCATATTGTCTTCAGTCCTTGATACCAGTCCTCTGCGCACATTTTCGGCGCGCATTGAAATATCACCGAGATAATTGTAAAGATCGTCGGTCTGCCCGATAAGTTCATCGTCATATCCGTCCATCTCCGGAATACCTGCGCTTGCATCAATCTGATGAAAGTCCGCAATGGAGGCGAGCAGGGACGTGAGTTCCGGCAGATTATGAAACTTTGAGAAACGGGTTGCAAGGCGATAATTGCTTGTGTCCACATCGACCTCAAATTCGCTGACACGCTCCGCAAACATACCCACCCAGCTGTCGAAACTTTGCAGATCCAGCATAGCAAGTTCGCCGCTTTGCAAATATTTCTGCATAATATAAGCATCGGTGATTGAATTGGTAACAGGCGTTCCCGTCGCAAAAACAACGCCTCCCCCATTGTTCTGCTTCTGAACAACTCTGGTTTTATCAAGCATATCCTGACACTTTGCAGAACCGGAGGAAGAAATACCCAGAACTTTGTCAATTTTTGTATCGATGGGAACGTTTTTATAGTTATGTGCTTCATCAACAAACAACCTGCTTATTCCGAGCTCATCAAAGAACACTTCATCATTGGCAGATATTGCTTTTACTGCAAGTTCACCCAGCAATTTAGAAATTGTTTTGCTCTTCTTTTTCAGATTTGTGGTAGCTTTGCCTTCTTCGGAAAGTCTTTCGTCAATTTCAGTTTTCAAATCTTCGTATTCTTTAATTATAAAATCGCGTGATACGGGTATTTGTTCAAAACAGCTGTACGCCATAATAATACCGTCGTAATCTCTGTCACGGATATTTTCAAGGACACTTTTTCGCTTGTCGGGAGTGTATTGTCTTGGTTCAACGCAAAAGATATTTGCCGCGGGGTAGAGTTTTTTGTATATTGCGCGCCATTGTCCCACAAGATTGTTCGGAACAACAAAAAGATTCTTTTTTGAAAGTCCCATTCTTTTAAGTTCCATTCCAGCGGCAATCATTGTATAGGTCTTGCCGGAACCCACATCATGAGCAAGAAGAGTGTTCGGTGTAAAAAGAATTCTTGCGACTGCGTTTTTTTGATGCGGATACAGCTTTTCTCCCGGTGCCATTCCCGGAAAAGAAAAAAAACTGCCGTTGAATTGCCTTTTTCTGACGCAGGAATATTGGTTTTCATATATCATTTCAAGGCGTTCTTTCCTTTGCTCATCCTGCCATACCCAATTTTTGAAAGCTTCTGTAATCTTTGCCTGCTTTTCGATTGCCAGAATCGTTTCGCTTTTGTTAAGTTCCTTTCGTTTTCCGCTTAGGGCAGCCGGGCAGTCATAAGTATCGTAAACCGCAACGGTTTTCATGTTCAGCGTTTTTTCAAGAATGTGCAAAGCATTTATTTTGGACGTACCGTAATCCACAGTCGCACCGATGCTGCAATAATAGCGATGCTTTATCGGAATATCCCAGCTGCCTGTCATTTCATCATGTTTCACCTTCAAAGATTCCGAATATCTTTTTCTGTCGCTCACCGTATGTTTATTTTTCAGTTCCGGGGCTTCCCCAAACAAATACTCAATAAAATCATCAATAACATCCGCCGGAACCCATGGCGAACCGAGCGTTATATAAATATCCTCGTGATGAAGCGGAGCCGGCAGGATCGTCTCGATGGCTTTTACGTTATCCTCAAAATAACCTTTATATTTTTCATTGGCTACCTTTGCGGCTTTCCATTTGCGGTAAAGATTACCGGAAAGATATTCCTCCTGTGTTTCCCAGCCTTTATAAAAAAGTTCATCCCATTTTTCCGGATTCTGATAAATCGAACCTTTTAATGCAGAAATAACCGCAACAATATCTTCGCCTGTAACGGCAGAAATATATTCTATATCAACCATACCTAGGGTAGTCAGCGAAAGAACAAGTCCGTCTGCAATGCTTTCCGCATGAACATCGGTTGCTCTTGCATCACAGTAAAAGCTGTTGTCCCAATCCATTGGAATTTCCATAGCTGTTACCTGACGGACATGCTCTTCTTCCTGTTCTTCCTTTTCCTTGCGCTCTTTTTCCGCTTTTGCTTCCCGTTCTTTATTCGTTTTTCGGATTGCATCAGAATATCGTTCCTTTGCTTTTTTCAATTCGTTCAATGCAATATTTGTTTCTTCATCTGTAAATCCGAATTGGGTATGTCCCACCATCAGGGCATCAAAGAAGGAATCAAACAGTGTAAGCTGTCCTTCCAATACGTTGTCCCGGAAATTTTTCTTTTTGCTGTCTTTCACGTTTTTCACCTTTTTATCGCCTGAAACCCGTCGCTTCTTCAGATCTGAAAATCATTTCTTTAAGTTCTTTTACTGAATTATCCGAAAAAGATTTTCCGTAATGATTTCCGCTTTTTCCGATGGTGAAGCTCCTGCATTCCATTGCATGCCCTATAATTTTTCTGTAAGAGTCTTCCTGCCATATTTTGCTATCTGCAAGAAATTCGCAGGCAATTTCTTTGAAAAATTCCATTCTTGTGAAAACCGGCCATGCTTCTTCATCGCAAACTTTTCTTCCAAGAAGCGTTTCCATACGCATTTTCACTTCATCAAAGCTCTCATAAAAACTGTCAAAAAGTTCCTTTTTATAAACTTTCGCAGAAGGCTTTTTAGTTTTTCCGTTCAAAAAACAAGCAAGGCTTCCGGCAAATTCGAATTTAAGAGCAACTTTCTGCAGCATAAGTTCATAATCCGGAAGTTCTTTTCCAAAAATAAGAAGCCGCAGCAGATTGTCCTGTTTCGCAAGACTTCTTAATTGCTCAAAAAGTTCATCTTTTGATACGATTATCTCTATATAATGCTGATGAAGATTTTCTTTCGCTCTTTTTTTACCACCGTATGAAAGCCTTGTGATTTTACTGCAAAAGCCGTTTTCTTTTTTGAGCACAGAGATATGCTCAAGCTTTTTTGTTTTGAGCACGGTATTGTTTCCACGTTTATAAAAGCAGAATCTTCCGTTTATAATCGGTTCGTCGTTTTCATCGCGGTCAAAAACTCCGCTCCGTTCAATAAAAACATATCGGTTTTTATAAACTCCGATATAGTCGATTTCTTCTTTTGATTTCATGATAAGGCGGTCATCCATGCTGTCGAAAACCTCGGTTTCACCGTCAACAGCGCAGAAAATAAAAGTTTTTTCCGTCCATATCCTGTCATAAAAAATCGAGCGGTGACCGGTATCCGTGTTGTAATAAAAAAGCTTTCTTCCGGATTGCAGAACCGCGACACCGCAATAATCCTTTGCGATAAGTTCGATTCTGTCATAAACGCATGGAAAAATTTCCTTGCATTCAAGAAATTCATTGTATCCGCTGCAAACAGCCTGAACAAGTCCGCATTTCCCGCCCTGGAAAACAACAAACCATCCGTTGTTATCATTCCGAAAGCTGTAAATTGCGTCATAAACGCATTCAAGCGCACCGATTTCGCTATAAACAGGAGCATGAAAATCCTCATTCGGAACGTTCCAATGTTCCGTATAAATCATACCGAATTTTCCGTCCTTTGAAACGATGGATATATCAAATCCGCCAACACTGTAATCCTTCCCAACTTCTTTCAGATAACACATACCCGACCATATTATTTCGTCGTATTTCGGATTGAATTCAAAATCTCCGCTAACCAAAAAATCACACCCTTTCGGGTGTGATTTTAGCATAAGCAGGTGTGCAGAAAGATAGACAGGTAGATCTGTTTATTTAACACCAAAAGCTTTTACAACTTCTTCTACATACTCTTCTTTTGTTTTTCTTTCTGGACGACAAACCACAACAACTTTGCAAACGATATCATCAACTATGTAATCCAAAGTTCTCTTAACATATTCGTTGTTTGTTTCTTTTATATTTCTTGCATCAAAATATTTTTCAAGTTGGTTCTCAAAATCTTTATACCAACCATCTCTATCTGTTACAAACAGGATATGAGTTGGTTTGAAATATTTAATTTCTTTTTTCAGTAACTCCAAACAAATCTTTTGCTGGGTCTTACACTCTGTGATATTAGGATTTGCGCCATCCTTTTTTTCTTCATTACATATTTTTGATACAATTGTAGGCGCTATTTTATACAGATTGGTCCACACGATTTTTTCAAACCAACGTTCATTCCAAGTGCTTTCTTTTCCGTTGTTGAGTATATCCCAAACACTTTTTGTATAATTCCAGAATGCCGATTTTGCTACATAATAGTCTCCTGCATCTTCTTCATTCTTATCCAAATCTTCTCTGTAAACATTTTTAGGAGATTCGTTTTTAGGCGTATCAATCCATTCGAAACGGTCAAGTAACTCTGTTTTATTATCCCGCCTGTAATTTCTTGTTTTACCAATCGTTTCAGAAGCATTTAAAATATTCATCAATGATGATTCAATGAAATTGTCTTTGTGAGAATTGGATTTTTCACCGGAGTATTCTCCCCAGTCATTCACTGCTCTTCCAACTAACATAAAGCGGAAATTTTCCCCGGTTTCTTTTTTCGCACTTCTGTATCCAGAACCTTCCATGGCTGTAAATCTTGTGTACTCAATGTTCTCTTTATTGGTTCTCCTTCTGCCTTTATTCTTCTTTATTTCCTCCATCCTTTCATAAAGTTCACCGTAAAGTTCCTCAAACTCTTTTCTCGTTTTTTCTTCCATCTTATTTTTCCTCCTCCATTTTAACCCCATATTTGTTTTCTTTTAAACTCTTTATTATTTCCTCTCTCAGCCATTCCGGCTCGGTCACTTCCGCATAAGGAAGATACTGCAGTGCCCAGAATTTGATTCCGTAAGGCGGCGCAGTGAACGTCGCGGTGAAATGTTCTTCGTCAAGGTCGGAAAGATGGATCTCTGTTCCGAATTTGTCGATGACGTCTTTAAGAATACGCTTGTCGCAGATCATTTTCACCTTCTCCGGTTTCCCGGAAAAAGCGAAAACCGAATCACGTACCCTTTCCTTCGCTTCCGGATTTTTATCCGCCGCAGTTTCAAGCATTTTTATGTCGCGCATGAAATCAATTCGGTAAAGGCTTATGTTTTCGGTTCCCGCATAGGAGCAGATGAGATAATACCTCTCGTTGGTATAGACCATTCCATAGGGATTGAGAACGTAAAGTTCCTCTCTTCTAGGGTGGAGCTTTTTATCAAGACCATATTCAAGATAAACGCAGCTTATCTGCTTTTTTGCGGAAATAGCTTCATCAAGGATCTCAAGATTCAGAAAAACCTGGCGGTTATCGGTCTTTCTGCTCTGCCTTGAAAGGGTGAGGTGACGGTATTTTTTGCGCTGATGAACGCTCAGCTGCTTCTGCAGTTTTTCTATAAGCTGTTCCGATTGCTTTGCGGAAATGAAAGGGAAGGAATAAACCGCGTCCGTAAGGAGCACAACTTCCGGCTGTTCAAAATCCCTGCTTTGGAGATAGTATCCTTTACCGTTGTCTTCATAGGTTGAAATTTCATAACCCATGTCAGCAAGAAGCGCAACCGCGGAATAAACCGTTCTTCTGTCGGGTTTGATTCCGTAAACGTTATTCATTTTTGAAAGGATTTCTTTCATTGTAAGGATATGTTCGCTGTCGGAAAATTCTTTAAGGATTTCAAGAATGCAGATTGTGTTTCCTCTGTCGGTAATCATTTTTGCCGCTCCTTTTTCTTTGATGATACCATTATATAATATCATGCTGTACAAAATTATGTACATGTATATAGTATTACTTTTACTTTGTTTTATCAAGTCTGTTGTGCAGAATTTTGCACAGCAGATTTTTGTATAATCGGGGTAAAGAAAGGAGTATTGTCAATGGAAGATTACGACTATAAAATGATTGTCGCAGGAATCGGAAGATATTATGATACAATCATGCATAAATGTGAAACCTGGAACAGAATTTCAGAAATATGTCCCGTGGATTTTCTCACAGATGAAAGAGTGCTTACCGAAAAGCATGGGCATAAAGAACTTTTCGTTGCGCTTGATTTATCCGATGAAAATTCAGTTGCTACAGCTATAAAATATAACAATCTTTTCCATTCCGATATAAAACATTTTTGCAGTGGTTTCTCTACTGCTATTGTTTCGGAAACACAACTGTCAACGGCTCAAAATCTCTTAAAAGATTTTGACAGAGTCATACTATTCCATTCCTCGAATGATATTTTCGGATTTATTGAAATGATGTCTCTTTTTAACGGCAGAGATAGCTTTATTGGAATAGATTTATATGATATTTATACGAACACAAAATGGAAAAATGGAGGATATATCACAAAAATAACTTTTTACAATAAAAAAACAGCTTATGAAAAAATCAAAGATTTTGCAGAAAAATCATCCCGTTTCAAAATATCAAATGAAAATTCAAAAAATGCTTTTATGGTTTTAGTTACTCCCGGGAATATTGATCTTGATGATATAAGTTCCTGGGTGGATACCATTTACCAAAATGCCTGTATAGATTATTTTTTGTATCAGCTTTATTTTAATGATAACCCCGATGATGAAACTATTACTATCTATTTGTTGTATGGTATCAACAACCCCGACTTCGGTTCTGACTCGGATTTTTTTAATCCTGTTTACGAAGACGCACAAATCATCAATGATCTTGCTGAACTATTCAAAAAATCGTACCGCTAGAATCTTTTTGTGAGGTTATATATGTTGAAACTAATATCAAAAATTTACAAAACCATTTTTTCATATTTCCGGCGCGACCTGAAATTTATTTTGCTTGCGCTTTTTATGATAACTGTGTTTATATTCTTCTGCGCAATACGTTCCGAAGCAAATATTTCACAATATCTCACCGTACTTGAAACGGAGCACTCGCTCTATGAAAGTGATTTTTCTTTTATATTTTTTGAGAATTTTAAAACATTGCTTGCAACCGTTTTACTCGGAACGGTTCCTTGCTTCATGGGAACGGCAATTCAGCTATACCTCGTCACAGATTTGCTTGCTTCCGCTTTCAGGTATTTTCTTTCATCCGTATCTTTCGGAACTCTTATTGCCGGAACACTTCCTCACGGAATCTTTGAAATCCCGGCAATCGTCTTTTCTTTTTTACTTTCTGTAATAATCAGCAAAGAAATTACTCTTTGTTTGTTTTCTGCTTTATCAAAAGAAAGTTTTGATAATACAGATTCATTTCTTTTTCGGCAAGGCTTTAAAGAAACTGCAATTTTTGTCGCCGAAAGCCTTCCTTTTGTTGTAATACCTCTGGTTTTCATCGGAGCTTTTGTTGAAAGCTTTGTAACCGGATGGATTATTGAAAAAATAATCTGATTTCAACAAGGTATTTTCAAAAACACTGCGAATTGATATATCAAAAAGATATAAAGGAGAACGGCTATGGACAGTTATTCTGAAATATTCCCCTGGATTTCGGAAGAAGATATTCC
>JAZUAX010000019.1:0-7983 GCA_045638185.1 Oscillospiraceae bacterium
CTCGGCGGTATCGTAGCTTCCAAATCCGTCCGTGTTGGCGGCGATGAATTTGACGCAGCTATCATCTCTTACATCAAGAGAAAATATAACCTCCTCATCGGTGAACGCAGCGCAGAGGCTATCAAAATGACCATCGGTTCCGCATTCCCCTTTGAAGAAGAACTTGAAATGGAAATCAAAGGCCGCAACCTTGTTGACGGTCTTCCCAAAAATATGTTCATCACCAGCGAAGAGATCCGCGACGCACTTTCCGATCCGCTTTCTTCCATTATGGATGCAATCAAATCCACCCTTGAACGCACCCCGCCTGAACTTTCCGCAGATATCATCGACCACGGCATAACCCTTACCGGCGGCGGCAGCCTTCTTCACAACATTGACAAACTCATCTCCAAGGAAACCGGCATGCCCGTTTATATCGCAGAAAATTCTCTCGATTGCGTTGCCGCAGGCGCAGGCGAAGTTCTCGACAACATTGACCTTCTCCGCGAAGTTGTTTCCGACAGCGAACGCCGCCTTGGATAATTTTTCCGCTTAACGATTTTTCATGGAGGAACCGCTTTTAAAAAAACGGTCCTCCATTTTTCTAATATCTCCATGAATAACGGAGAGCAATTTTTGAAAGGAGGTGCGGAGCACCTTTGCAGAAGTTTTTAAAGAGCTGGTATTTTAAAATTCTTTGCGGACTTGCAATTTTTGCAATTGCAATTATGATCCGCGCCGCCGTTTCCGGAAGCAGCGAAGTTTTTCTTTCCCAGACCGTTTCGGTAATTTCCCAGCCGTTCCTTAAGTTCAGTTCCTCGGTAACCACTTCCGTAACCGATTTTCTGGACCGTTTTGCAAACGCGGAGGAAAACTATCTTAAAGTTCTGGAACTTGAGGAAGAACTCCGGAACGCAAACGACAAACTTATCGATTACGAACAGACGAAGCGCGAAAACGAACAGTTCCGCGAATTCCTCGGCCTTAAAGAGACCAACCCGGACTATGAATTTGAACCCGCAACAGTTATCGGCCGAGATTCCACAAACCGTTTTTATTCCTTTACCATCGATAAAGGCAGCATCCACGGCGTTGAAGCGGCAGACCCTGTTATCACTGCGGACGGACTTGTCGGTATAGTCTGGGAAGTGGGTCTTACATATTCCCATGTCAGAACCATTCTTGATATTTCCGTTGAGGCGGGCGTTTACGATATTTCCACCCGCGACTCCGGTATTGTAAGCGGAAGCATTGCCCTTTCCGCAGAAAAACTCTGCCAGCTCAGATATCTTCCGAAGGAATCCGGAATTGCCAGCGGCAACCTTATCGTAACCTCCGGAATCGGCGGAGTTTTCCCGAAGGACCTTCCGGTAGGCACAGTAAAATCCATTGAGGTCGATCCCAGCGGTCTTTCCCTCACTGCAATTATTTCTCCTTCCGCCGATATTGAAAACGTCACTGACGTTCTTGTTATAAAATCTTTCAACGGACAGTCAACCGGTTATTCCGAATCTTCCGAAACTTCTTCCGGGGAAGGCGGCGAAACCGAATGACAAAATATCTGCGCAAAAAAATCCTTAAATTTTTTGTTTATGCGCTGATTGTTTTCGGCGCATATATAATCCAGACCACTCCCGGTCTTTTTGATTATTTTGGAATAAAACCTCTTCTTGTTTTGCCCGCGTGTCTTTGCATCGCCGTTTTTGAAGGCGAATTTGCAGGCGGGCTTTTCGGTTTTTTCTTCGGACTTTTCTGCGACAGCAGTTCCGAAACGATTTTCGGTTTCAACGCCCTTGTTTTTCTTGTTCTCTGCGTTGTTGCCGGACTTGCAACGATCTATATTTTCCGCAGGAGCACGATGAATATTATGCTCCTTTGCCTCGGGGCAATTTTTATCCGCTCCGCTCTGGAATATTTCTTTGGTTTTATACTCTTCGGATATGAGAACCTGGCTCCGTTTTTCTATACGGAAATCGCTCCGGAAGCTGTTTTAACTTCGCTTTTCTCTCTTCCGTTCTGCGTTTTTTTTCGCTGGCTCCATAAAAATTTTGAACCGGAGGCAACAAAGGAATAATTTTTTTTCAAAAGTTTTTATGAAAGGAGATGCGATTTTTGGCAGATAACAAAGAGCTTAACGTTGCAAAATGGCGCCAGAATATTGCGGTTCTGTTTGCGCTGATAATCGCATCGATTTTTATAATCAGACTTATGACGATGCAGATCGTTGAAGGCGAATCCTACCGCTCCTATCTCACCGAAGGTTATTCCGTTACAAAAACCATCGAAGCTGCAAGGGGCGATATTGTTGACCGCTACGGACGTTCCCTTGCTGTAAACAGAGTTAGATACGACATAACTTTTGACAAGAACAATATCGTTAAAGATTCCGAAAACTCGGTTATCCTCGAACTTATTGCAATTCTTGAGGAAAACGGCGAGGAATGGCTTGATAACCTTCCTCTTTCCGAAACCGCACCTTTTGAATACACCGGAACAGATTCCGCCAGAACAAAACTCCGCAAACATCTCGACCTTGCGGAATTTGCTTCCCCCCAGGACGTTGTTTTCCGTCTTAAAGAAAAATACGGACTTGAAGAAATGAACGATGAGGATTTCAGAAAAGTTGCGGGCGTCCGTTACGAAATGGACAGGGTCGGTTATAACTACGTTACCCCTTACACTTTTGCAAAAGACGTTTCCTCCGTTACAATCAACATAATCAGCGAACACAGCTATTATTTCCAGGGAATCGATATTACCGAAAACTATGAGCGCGAATATCCCAACGGAGACGTTGCTCCTCATATAATCGGAATCACCGGAATCATCTACGAAGAAGAATATGCTGAACTTGATAAATCCGTTTACGGAATGAACGATATAATCGGAAAAAGCGGCCTTGAATCCGCTTTTGAGGATACCCTCAGGGGCAAAGACGGAAAATTGAAGGTGACCTATGACGCCGAAGGTGAAATTATAAGCGAGGAAATAATCGAAGAAGCCGTTCCCGGCGCAACGGTTGTTTCCACTCTTGATATGGACCTTCAGCGCGTTACCTACAATGCCCTTGAAAAACAGATACTTAATCTGAGAAACACCGCACAGCCCGGAATGGGAAGAGAATCCGAAGGCGGCGTTGCGGTTGTAATAAAAGTTGGAACAGGCGAGATCCTTGCGGCAGCAAACTATCCTTCCTACAACCTTTCCACTTATTATGACGATTATGCTGCGCTTCTGGAAACAGAATATAATCCGCTTTTCAACCGCGCAACCGAAGGCACCTATGCTCCCGGTTCAACTTTCAAACCGGTTGTCGCAACCGCGGCTCTTCAGCTTGGAAACATAAAAGCCGCCAGCACCGTTAACTGCGAACATGTTTACACCTTCTTCACCGACTATCAGCCCACCTGCCTCGGTCACCACGGAAGAATAAACGTGCGCCACGCTCTCGGTTATTCCTGCAACATTTTCTTCTATGAAATCGGAAGAATCATGGGAATAGACAACATCCGCCAGTATTCCTATTATTACGGTCTTGGCGAACCCACCGGCGTTGAAATAAAAGAACGAACCGGCCAGGTTTCAAACCCCAACTGGGCGGCGGACAAAGGCATTGCCTGGTTCAAAGGCGACGTTCTCCAGGCTTCAATCGGCCAGGGTTACAGCCTTTTTTCTCCGGTTCAGATGGCAAACTACGTTGCCACCATCGCCAACAGAGGAGTCAGGGTCAACGCACATTTTGTAAAATCCATAAACTCCCACGATTTCAGCGAAGTTCTTTATGAAACACCTGTTGAAGTTCTTTCCGATATGGGTATGACGGATTATACTTATGACACAGTCCTTTCCGGAATGCTTCAATCCTCACAGGATTCCTCCGGTTTCGTCTGGGGCGATTTTGATATTAAAGTTGCTTCAAAAACCGGTACTCCCCAGACCACAACAAAAACCGTTAACAGTACTTTTATCTGCTATGCTCCGGCGGAAGACCCGGAAATTGCCATTGCCGTAATTATTGAAAAAGGTTGGCAGGGTTATACTGCCGCACCTGTTGCAAAGGAAATTCTTCAGTATTATTTCGGAAACGAAAGCGGAAGTTCTTCCGAAAGCGGCGTTCTTGTTCCTTAAAACAAAAAAAATAAAAGCGCAGCCTTTTGGCTGCGCTTTTTTGTTTTGTTATGATATCAATATCTTTCGTCGTCGCGGTGGAGATCCCAAAGGGCTTCGTAAATTGCAACAACGTCCTCTTTTTCAGGAACTCTGGGGTTGGTCTGGGTTGTTGCATCTTTAAGAGCAGCATCTGCCATTTCGTCAATTGCGGCAAAATATTCCTCTTTGGAAATTCCGCCTACATCTTTGATGCAGCAGGGCATATCCATTTCTCTGGTAAGGATCTTGATATAGTTCATGAAAGAACGTACGGTGGAAACTTCGTTGAAGTTAACGATACCGAGAGAAGCGGCAATTTCGCAATATTTTTTGACACATTCCGGATAATTGTCATGGGGAATGCTCATATTGGTGATGTTGCTGTTATAGCTGATGATGCAGGGAAGAAGCATTGCGTTTGCTCTGCCGTGAGGAATGTGGAATCTTGCTCCGAGCTGGTGTGCCATTCCGTGGTTAAGGCCGAGGCCTGCTTCGTTGAATGCCATACCTGCCATGCAGGACGCAACATGGATTTTTCCGCGGGCTTCCATATCGTTTGCGTTGAGATAGGAACGGCAAAGATAGCGGCAGCAGAGTTTTATTGCTCTTTCTGCAAGCGCATCGGAAAATTCGCTGTTGCCGGTGCTGACGAATGCTTCGATCGCATGGGTGATGATATCCATACCTGTATCGGCTGTTATGGTTTTCGGAACGGTTTTTACAAGTTCCGCATCAAGGATTGCAACGTCGGCGATAAGCTCTTCAGAAACAAGGGGATATTTTGTTTTCTTTTCCGGGTCGGTGATTACGGCAACTTCAGTAACTTCGGAACCGGTTCCGCTTGTTGTGGGAATTGCAACGAAGGGCGGATCAAAGGTGGGGTCGGCACGATGTGCAAACATTTTTACCGCTTTGGTAAAATCGATTGCGCTGCCGCCGCCGACTGCCATAATGCAGTCCGGGCGAAGGCCGAGACATTTTTGTACTCCCACAATAACTTTATCCATAGGGGGATCCGGAACAACGTCATCATAAACGAGATAGGGAACATCTGTTGCTTCAAGACGGTCGGTTACATTTTTAATAAGACCGCTTTTTACGGTAAAAGGATCTGCAACGATGAAAGCACATTTGCTGTCTTTTTCAAGAAGATGATCAAGCGCATTTTCGCCGAAATAGACTTTTGTCTTTAAATCAAAATCCTGCATTATAAAAATCCTCCATATATCTTTAAAAATGGGGAAACTTATCCACATACATTATACACCTTATTAAATTAAAAATAAAGTCCCTTTTTGTTGATTTTTTCAAACTTTTATTATTTTCCTTTGTTGACCGACCGCATACCTTATGATAAAATTTATTTATAAATCCAAAGGAGGTGCTTTCACGATGTTTCTTCCGGAAAAAGTTAAAAAAATTATATCCTCGCTCGAAAATTCCAGTTATGAAGCTTTCGCCGTGGGCGGATGTGTAAGGGACAGCCTTCTTGGAAAAAATCCGACGGATTACGATATAACCACCTCCGCTTTCCCGGAGGAAACGAAGGAAGTTTTTAAAAATGAGCACTTGATCGAAACAGGAATAAAACACGGAACCGTAACGGTGCTCATGGATGGCGAAGCTTTTGAAATAACCACTTTCCGCATCGATGAAAACTATCTTGATAACCGCAGGCCGGAAAAAGTTCTTTTCACCCGTTCTCTGGAAGAGGACCTTTCCAGGAGAGATTTTACCGTTAACGCCATGGCCTACAGCGAAAAAACAGGCGTTGTTGATATTTTTGGTGGAATTTCCGACCTTGAGCACGGAATCATCAGAACAGTCGGGGATGCGGATGCTCGTTTTAGCGAAGACGCCTTAAGAATAATGCGTGCCCTGCGTTTTTCTTCGGTTCTCGGTTTTGAAATTGAAAAAGAAACCGCCGATTCAATTTTCAGAAACCGCGCACTTTTAAAAAACATCAGCGTCGAAAGAATTTATTCGGAATTTACGAAGCTTCTTTGCGGAAAGGATGCCAAAAAGGTGATTTTCGAGCATTCGGATACGATTTTCGAGATCGTTCCGGAACTTTATGTGCTCAAAGGCTTTGATCAACACCATTTCCGCCACTATCTTGATGCTTTTGAACACACTCTTGCGGTTTTGGAAAATGTTCCGCCGGAAAAATGTCTTCGCTTTGCGGCGCTTTTTCATGATATTGCGAAGCCCCTTTGCCAGAGTTTTGACGAAAGCGGCACAGCCCATTATTACGGCCATGCTCAGAAAAGCGCCGAAATTGCCGAGGCTGTGCTCAGAAGATTGAAAGCCGATTCCGAAACCGTAAAAACTGTCTGCGAACTTATCAAACGGCACGAAGACCGCTTTGAACCCAACCCAAAAGCGGTAAAACGCCTTCTCGGAAAAATCGGACCGGAACTTTTTGAAAAGCTTCTTTTGCTTATGGAAGCGGATGAAATGGGAAAACGCGCTGAATTCCGCCTTTCAAAAGATGTTTTTGAGGAATTCCGAAGCCTTGCCGCAGAAATAATCGAAAAAAACGAATGTTTTTCGCTTAAAAATCTTGCGGTAAACGGAGCTGATCTGATTTCCGCCGGTTTTGAACCCGGAAAACAAATGGGTGAAATTCTCGAAACACTTCTTGAAAAAGTTATCGAAGGCGAAATTCCAAACGAAAAGGAAGCACTTCTTTACTTTGCAAAAAACAAAGCCTTATGATATAACTTTATAACACTATTAAAAGAAACGGAGAAAACCGATGAAAAAACTTTTTGTTCTTTTTCTTTCCCTTATTATGATTTTAAGTTTCTGCTCCTGCGGCGGAAGAAAAACCCCCGGCGGAGTGGTTATCCCCGAAGATGACGGAATCGTTGATAACATTATTATTGACGGCGAAGAAATTTCCGCAGTGGATTTTGTTATCGAAAGCGTCAACAAATATATTGCAAGCGAACAATATAAAGAAGTCAACGGATTTTTTACCGAAACCTTCGGTGAAGCAATCCCTTTTACGGTAACCCGTGTAATCGACCTCAAGGCTTACGGCCTCAGCCAGTGCCAGATGAACGTTCACTATCTTCTTATTAAAACCGATTGCAACTGGGCAAAGGAAGAAAACGGAGAAATATTCTCTAGCGACAACCTTCTTCTCGTTGCGGATTATGACACCGGCGAAGTCTGGAGCGAATTTGATAAAGACGAAGCATGGCTTGAGGACGGAGAGAAAAAAGAATACTGGACTTACATTATGCTCAACGGTCCCCTTGTGGGAAGCGCCTATGACGGCGGCGCTATCATTGGAGAAAACAGCGAAACCCGTGCGGAGTTTACCCCGGAAGATCTTGCTGCGGTCAACGCCGGAATTGTTCAGTAAAAATTTTTAAAGGGACGGAATTTTTCCGTTCCTTTTTTCTTTTGAAAAAATTTTCAAAAAAGTTTATTTTGCCTATTGACTTTATCGCTTTAAAGTCCTATAATGGGTACCAACGAAAAAGGATTTTGTGAAAAGCCTTTTTAAATTGGAGGAAATCAAAATGAAAAAACTCGTAAGTATTCTTATCGTCCTTGCAATGGTCCTTTCTTTCCCCGCCTGCGGCAGTGAACCCGCAGCGGACGGAAAATTTCCGTTCCTTTTTTCTTTTTAAAAATTCCCAAAAAAGTTTATTTTGCCTATTGACTTTATCGCTTTAAAGTACTATAATCGGTATCAACAAAAGTGGATTTTACAAAAACCGCTTTATCTTGGAGGAAAATAAAATGAAAAAACTCGTAAGTATTCTTATCGTCCTTGCAATGGTCCTTTCTTTTGCCGCCTGCGGCAGCGAACCCGCAGCGGACGGAAAATATAAAGTC
>JAZUAX010000020.1:0-2948 GCA_045638185.1 Oscillospiraceae bacterium
GAATTGTACATAGGATCCGGCAAAACTTCACGTTTTGCGATTTTTCCTCTTCTTGGCACTTTTCTTCCCTCCTTCATAAATTAGATGAATTCATAGGTACTCGAAAGCGACAAACTCCCGTTGTGCCCAAAGAGGATGAAATATATTCATCTGCACCTTTGAGCGCAGGTTTTCTCTTAAGTTTTAAACTTTAGGAAACCGGAAGCTTGCTCTTACTTCTTCGCACCAGCTTTAGGACGTTTTGCACCGTATTTGGAACGGGCCTGCATCCTCTTTGCAACACCCTGAGCATCGAGGGTACCGCGAATGATGTGGTAACGGACACCAGGAAGGTCTTTTACACGTCCGCCTCTGATGAGAACGACGCTGTGTTCCTGAAGGTTATGGCCGATACCGGGAATGTAGGAAGTGACTTCCATTCCGTTGCTAAGACGTACTCTGGCGATTTTACGAAGAGCAGAGTTCGGTTTCTTCGGGGTTGCAGTTCTGATTGCAGTGCAGACACCACGTTTCTGAGGGCTGTGCTGATCGATTGCAACTTTTTTCTTGGAGTTCCATCCTTTAAGAAGTGCAGGAGCAGTGGATTTAACTTCAAGGTCTTTTCTTCCGTTGTGTACGAGCTGGTTAAAAGTAGGCATAGGTTTCCTCCTTTCTTCAATAATGAAAGTCGATTTTTGCGTCAAAAACCTGAATTTTTGCCGCAAATGGACAGGGCAATCCCTTAATCAGGGCTTACCACCTAAAAATAATAACATCTTTGTAACCGTTTGTCAAGAAAAAATATATGATTTTTGCATAGTTTTTTCAAAGAATTTTTATATGAATTGCCAAAAAATTATCACGTTTATTTTTGTCCGTTTCGGGCAAAATTATGCTAATTTTTGTGCGTGGATGACGGATTTTTGATAAAAAACTCCCCGCGGAATTGCGGGGAGTTTTTTATCAAAGCTTTTCAGCTTATTCGTTATACCAATCTTCTTTTTCAATATTGATTTCGCAATTTTTATAATGCTGCATTCCTATAAGACGCCAACCTTCGTGCAGATTGTCAGTATCAGCTTTACAGTTTTCTATCTTGATTTCCCAAACAAGTTCTCCTGCAAAATTTCCCATCCAGTCCGGTGCATCAACGTCATAATTTATTGTAACCGCACTCCTGCAATTCTCAATATCACACATAAGCCCGCCCACAAATCCGCCGATTATATTTGGACGCCATTTTTTATTGACTATATTAAGCGTTCCGACAGCATCGCAACCGGAAACTCCGTTATAAATTTCTCCGGCAAAGCCTCCGCAACTTTGGTTTGCAAAAATTTCAGCGTTTACCGAACAGCCGGTAACGGAAGCTTCCAAAAGATAGTGTTCACCGGTAGCATACGGAGCATATCCTATTGAACCGGCAAATCCGCCGGTCAGCACGTCACCTTTAACAGTTCCGACGAAACGGCAATTTTCAACTTTCGCTCCGTGGTATATAATTCCCGCAAATCCGCCCGCGGCAAAACAATGTCCCGAGGATTCGTTTGCAATATTTCCTTCGACCGTAAGGTCATGAACGTATGCAAAAGGACCTATAACTCCGAAAAACCCAAGGCATTTTCCTTCGCGATATTCTGTAACGTTAATTCCGGAAATTTTATATCCCGCACCGTCAAATTCACCGCAAAATCCGGTATTTTTCTTCGCATAAAGATAATTATCGATATCCGCGCTGTAATCCATCATTATTCCCATAGGATCCCAACTGTATCCGGACATATCGATATCATTTCCAAGAACGAATTTTCCGTTCAAGGCAGAAGGTTCCCTTGCATTTATTCTTTCGCAAACATCCATAAGTTCTTCTGCTGTTGTAATAACAACCTCTTCTCCGATATATTCACCGATTATCGGAGTAACACTTTCATATTTCCAGTAATATCCGTCAATTGTAAGCGGTTCCACCATGCTTTCAAGAATTTCGCCGTCGGCTTTTACTTTTACAAAAACATATTCGCAGTCAAAAAGTTCTTCCTCTTTGAAAGTTCTTGAAACAACTATCCTTGCTTTCTCTTCCCCGATTTCGGATTCTTTTATTGTGATCACTGTTTCAAGCGGATCGATTTCGTCATGAAGGTTTTCCCATGCCGGGTAAAATCCAAGCCAGCGTTCACAGAAAAGTCTTGCCTCGGCGTTTCTGTCAAACTGTTTTCCGGCCGTATCGATATCATTCATATATGCCGCGGCAACTTTCCAGACCCCGGAATATTCATAATCCGAATCCATCGGAAATCCATAATAAGCTCTTTCATAAAGTTCAATCTGATACATAAGAAGTTCAAAATCATTTTCAAACATTCTTTGTTCCGGTTCAGGTTCCTGTTCTGCTTCCTGTTCCGGTTCGGAAGATAAAACATCTTCTTCCTGAATAATTTCTTCCGTCAAAACTTCTTCTCCGCATCCTGAAAACATTACGGTAAAAGCCAAAACCAAAAGCAACAAAGTTTTTTTCATTATTTCACCCGCTTTTTTATTACTTATATCTATATAGTAACATTTTTTATTGTTTTTGTTTCACCTTTTTAAAAAAATTTTCAAAAAACAAAAACCTCCCAGCATTTCTGCGGGGAGGTTTTTATCAAAGCTTTTCAGCTTATTCGGTTGCGGCTTCGGCTGCTTCCATTACGCGGTCATATTCGTTATCCATATCAATGGGACGGATTTCCGGTGCAACGGAAGAATAGTCAGCTCCGGAATAGCATTCCATACCAGTACCGGCAGGGATGAGTTTACCGATGATGACGTTTTCTTTAAGGCCGAGAAGACTGTCGCTCTTTCCTTTGATTGCCGCTTCGGTAAGAACACGGGTGGTCTCCTGGAAGGATGCGGCGGACATAAAGCTTTCGGTTGCAAGAGATGCTTTGGTAATACCGAGAAGCATCGGGATATAAGTTGCTTCGCGAAGG
>JAZUAX010000021.1:0-7485 GCA_045638185.1 Oscillospiraceae bacterium
CGCCGGACTTGCAAGAGTTGCCTGTGCAGCAAAAATCAACGGCGAAGGCTGCGACCTTCGTACCCCCATCGAAGAGGACTGCGAAGTTGAAATCCTCACCTTCGACGATCCTTACGGAAAAAAAGCTTTCTGCCATACCACTTCCCACGTTATGGCACAGGCTGTTCTCCATCTTTTCCCCAATGCAAAATTCTCCATCGGCCCCGCCATTGACAACGGATTCTATTATGACTTTGACGTTGAAAAACCTTTCACCGTTGACGACCTTAAAAAAATCGAAGACGAGATGGCAAAGATCATCAAAACCGGTCTTGAACTCAACAAATTCACCATGAGCGTTGAGGAAGCAAAAGAAGTTATGAAAGACCAGCCTTATAAACTCGAGCTTATTGACGAGCACGCAGGAAAAGGCGAAGCTCTTTCTTTCTATAAACAGGGCGATTTCACCGAACTTTGCGCAGGCCCTCACCTTATGAACATTGCTCCCATCAAAGCATTCAAACTCACTTCCACCACCGGTGCTTATTGGAGAGGCAGCGAGAAAAATAAAATGCTTTCCCGTATTTACGGAATTTCCTTCCCGAAAAAAGCAGAACTCGAGGCTTATCTTGAAGCTGTTGAAGATGCAAAACGCCGCGACCACAACGTTCTCGGCCGCCAGCTCAAATATTTCTGCAACAGCGATTATGTAGGTCAGGGTCTCCCGCTCCTTATGCCCAAAGGCGCAAAACTCTTCCAGATCCTCAACCGTTATGTTCAGGATAAGGAAGAATATGAATACGGCTATGTAATGACCAGAACTCCTCTTATGGCAAAATCTGATCTTTATAAAGTTTCCGGACACTGGGATCATTACAAAGACGGAATGTTCGTTCTCGGCGACGAAGAAAAAGATAAAGAAGTTTTCGCTCTCCGTCCTATGACCTGCCCCTTCCAGTATCAGGTTTACCTCAACGACAAACATTCCTACCGTGAACTCCCCTTCCGTTACGGCCAAACTTCCACCCTTTTCCGCAACGAAGCTTCCGGCGAAATGCACGGTCTCATCCGCGTTCGCCAGTTCACCATATCCGAAGGACACCTTATCATCGGTCCCGACCAGCTTGAGGAAGAGTTCAGAAACTGCCTTAAACTTGTAAAAGAGGTTATGACTGACATCGGCCTTTATGAAGATCTTACCTTCCGCTTCTCCAAATGGGATCCGGAAAACAAAGATAAATATGAAGGCACTCCCGAAATGTGGGAAGAAGCCGAAGGCGCAATGAGAAAGATCCTTGACCACATCGGTCTTGAATATACCGAAGCCGCCGGCGAAGCAGCTTTCTATGGCCCGAAACTCGACATTCAGGGCAGAAACGTTTACGGAAAAGAAGATACCCTCGTAACCATTCAGATCGATATGATGCTTGCACAGCGTTTCGGAATGACCTATATCGACCAGAACAACCAGGCTGTTTATCCTTACATCATCCACAGAACTTCTCTCGGTTGCTATGAAAGAACCATCGCGCTCCTTATCGAGAAATACGGCGGCGCACTTCCTACCTGGCTTTCTCCCGAACAGGTTCGTATTCTTCCTATCACCGAAGACCAGAACGAATATGCAGAAGAAATCAAGAAAAAACTTCTCCGCTGCGGCTTCAGACCGGAAGTTGATTCCCGTTATGAAAAAATCGGTTTCAAGATCCGCGAAGCACAGCTTGAAAAAGTTCCTTATATGCTCGTAGTTGGCGCAAAGGAAATGGAAGAAGGCAAAGTTGCCGTTCGTTCCAGAAAAGAAGGCGACCTCGGCGCAATTGCTCTTGATGAATTCATCGCAAAACTTCACGACGAAGTTGACAACAAAGTTTGCAAATAATTAAAAAAACGTTAAAAAGGGCGGAATTTTCCGCCCTTTTTCTTTTTATTTTTTTAAAAGCGAAACATTTTTTCTTTTAAACATACTACCATATTGAAGAAGAAAAAATCTATGGTATGATTAAGACATAAAAGGAAGTGGTTTTAATGATTATAATGATGATTTCCGCAATTGAAAATGATTTTCAGCGGGAATTTATTACTGATATATACATAAAATTTTATTCTACAATGCTTTCAAAGGCCCGTTCGCTTTCGGATAACCCCGAAGATGCCGAGGAAATTGTTCAGGACGTTTTTGCCGACCTTATAAAACGCGTGGATTCCGTTATGGCTGTTGAACGTAAAAAACTTCCGTCATATCTTCTTTCCGCAACAAAGTTCAGCGCATACACCAGAAACAAAAAACAGAGCCGTTGGAATTTTACCGAATTTGAAAGCGAAGAGCTTGAACTTTTGAAAGACGAAAGCGCAATTCCCGAAGAGCTTTACTTAAAAACCGAGGCTGTTGCCGAACTTAAAAGCGCCCTTGAAAAAATTCCGGAAAAATATAAAAACATACTCGAATTCAAATATATCCTTGGTCTTTCGGATTCGGAAATCGGCGAAAGATTCGGAATTTCCGAAGGCGCAGTTCGTTCCTGCCTTGCAAGAGCGCGCAGAAAGGCCTATTCCGTTATGAAGGAGGGAAATTAGCATGTATAATCTTTCCGAAAAAGCAATTGCGGAAAAATATGAAGACCTTCTTTTTACAAAAGTAATGGCGCTTTATTCGGAAGAAGAAAGCGCAAAAATCCTTTCTGAAATTGAAAACGAAGAACCCGCCGACCGAAAAAACATTGAAAAAATCTATTCTAAAACCGAGCGCCGCGAAAATTTTTCAACCTTTTGGAAAGTTTCAAAAAAGGTAATCACCTTTGCGGCAATGGTTGTTTTTGTTGCTGTAATTTCTCTTTCTTCGGTAGTTGTTGCTTCGGCGGAAGCGCGCGAAGCCGTTGCTGAAGCGATTTATCACCTTGTTTTGAGAAAGACCGACAGATATACGGAAGTGAGCATCGGCGAAAGCACCGGTTTTATCGACCCGGAAATTTACGATTGGGAAGGGGCTTATGCGCCGACATATATGCCGGAAGGGTTTACTTTAAGTAGTTTTGATGATTTAGGAACATCACAATATGTTAATTATTCTTTTGGCGAAAAAGTTTTATCTTTTATTCAATCTGTTGATACTTCAAGCTATGTAGATACAGAAAATTCCGATTCCACCGAAATAATCGAAATCAACAAAAGCGAAGCTTTTTTAGTGACAAAAGATAACTGGTCATGTATTTCATGGAACGTTAACAATGTTCTTTTGCAAATCAGCGGAAATGTTACCAAAAATGAAATAATAAAAATTGCTGAAAGCATGAAACCCATCAGCAAAACCGAAACCGAAGAGCCTGCCGAAGAATATGAATTCGTTGATCCGGAGATTTATACCTGGGATAATGCTTACGGTCTCACCTATATGGCAGAAAATTATTATTTATATTCCGCCAAAGATTTGGGGAACAGCCGAATCGTCAATTATATGCAAGATGAAAAATATATTTCCTTTGTGCAATATACAGATACAACCGTTGCCACCGACACCGAAGACGCTGATATAACAAAAGAAATCCAAATTGGAGAAAGCAAAGGTTTTCTTGTTGTAAAAGACGATTGGTCCTGTGTCTTTTATAGCGTTGAAGATATTCTTTTGCAGGTAAGCGGCACCGCACCCACCGAAGAAATCATAAAAATTGCCGAAAGCATCAAACCCCTCGGCAAAACCGAAACCGAAGAATATCAATTCATCGATGCAGAAGTTTTTAACTGGGAAGGTGCTTTTGCGCCCACATATATTCCGGAAAATTTTGAAATCAGCGATATAGATATCGTTCCGGATTGCCCTTCGGTAACATATTCAAAAGGCAAACAATTTTTTGTTATCTATCAGCTTACCGAAGGCGCAAAAGCGCGTATAGATTCCGAAAATGCAGAAGTTTATAAAACCGTTTTCATTAACGGAAACGAAGGACTTTTTATAAAAAAAGCCGACGAAATTTCGATTACATGGAACGACGGCAACATCTTTTTCTGGCTTTTCGGAACAATTGACGAAAAAGAATTTTTAAAAGTTGCAGAAGGGCTTAAACCAATCAATTGAGCCATAAAAAATCCGCCTCTCTCTTATGAGGGAGGCTTTTTGCGTTATTGCCAAACTTTGCTGTATATTTTTGTGCATTTTATACTCCAAAGGGCGTTCCTTTCTATCCCACCGCTTTTAAATCATTGTTAAAACAAAACAAATAGCTCCTGTTTTTTGTTGTTTTATAATAAATTTCATACAAATGGAAACGTTTTCCCTTTAATTTGTTAATAATATAATATGATTGACTATCGGGGGCTTTTTGTGTAGAATATAATGGTTGTAAAATGCACCCTTATAAGGAGGATCCTACCAATGAAAGGTGTAGATTTTTGGAAATCCAAAATCACCGAATCCATACTGACCGCCTACGGCGAAAAACCGGAAGAGGCGGATTATTCTCATATTTATGATGCCGCTGCAGAAACTCTTCGCGGAATTCTTGCAGAAAAATATGCAACTTCTGCCGCAAGACATTCTTCCCGCGGCGAAAAACGCGTTTACTATCTTTCCATGGAATTTCTCATGGGACGTTCCCTTCGCAACAATCTCCACAACCTCGGAATGACCAAGGATTTTGAAAAGGCAATAAAATCCTTCGGCGCTGATCCGGAACTTGTTTATGCCGAAGAACCGGATGCAGGACTCGGCAACGGCGGCCTTGGAAGACTTGCAGCATGTTTCCTCGATGGTCTTGCAACCATTGAAAAACCCGCAATGGGATATTCCATCTGCTACGAGTTCGGAATTTTCCGTCAGAAACTTACCGAAGGCTGGCAGACCGAAAAACCTGATGATTGGCTTCCCGGCGGAAAAGCATGGCTTGCTGAAAAACGCGAGCATGCTGTTGAAGTACGTTTCGGCGGTGAAATCGAAGAATCCTGGCACGATGGCTATCACCAGATTCTCCATAAAAATTACGACAGCGTTCTTGCTGTTCCTTACGATATGTACGTTCCCGGCTTTGATTCCGAAGATGTTTCCCGTCTTCGCCTCTGGCAGGCAGAAGCTTCCGGAATCGATATGGAACTTTTCAACCGCGGACTTTATGCTGAGGCAATGAGAAAGAGCTCTGAGGCAAAGGCAATCAGTTCAATTCTTTACCCCAATGACAACCATCCGGACGGAAAAACTCTTCGTCTTAAACAGCAGTATTTCCTTGTCTGCTCTTCAATTGCCGATATTGTACGCCGCCACCTTGCTGCATACGGAACTCTTGAAAACCTTGCAGAAAAAGCAGCTATCCATATCAACGATACTCACCCCACTATGGCAATTCCGGAACTTATGCGTATTCTTCTTGACGAATGCGGCTATTCCTGGGAAAAATCTGCAGAGATTTGTTTCAATCTCTTCAGCTACACCAACCACACCGTTCTTCCCGAAGCTCTTGAACGCTGGGATGCCGGAATGTTCCGTTTCCTTCTTCCCCGTGTTTTTGGAATCATCTGTGAATTTGACCGCCGCCTGCGCATAATCCTTCGTGAAAAAGGCTTTAATGATGCAGAAATCAGCCGCATGGCTGTTGTTGAAAACGGCGAGATCCGCATGGCAAACCTTTGCGTTTTTGCAACCCACAGCACAAACGGCGTTTCCGAACATCATCTTACCGTTATGGAAAACAGCGTTTTCGGTGATCTTTACCGCGCTTTCCCCGAACGTTTTACAAGCGTAACAAACGGCATCGCCGCAAGAAGATGGCTTTGCGCAGCAAACCCGGAACTTACCAAATTCGTTAAAAAATATTCCGCAAAGGATTTTGAGAAAAATTATGAGAAGATGCATCTTCTCGCTGAACATGCAAACGATTCCGCCGCTCTTGCAGAACTCGGAAAAGTAAAACTCAAGAGAAAAGAACTTTTTGCGAAAGAAAACCGCGACGTTATGGGAAACAAGCTTGATCCGAATTCCCTTTTCGACGTTCAGGCAAAACGCCTCCATGAATACAAACGTCAGCATCTCAACGCTCTTCGTATAATTTCCCTTCTCAACGAAATCGAAGCGAACCCCAACGCTGATATCGATCCCAGAACATTTATTTTCGGCGCAAAGGCTGCTCCGGGTTATTACGTTGCAAAACGCATTATACGTCTTATCTGGTGCATCGGAAAAGAACTTTCCGAAAGTGCTCTTAAAGATACCCTTAAACTTTGCTTCCTTGAAAACTACAGTGTAACCACTTCTGAGCTTCTTATGCCTGCAGCAGATATCTCCGAACAGATTTCCCTCGCGGGAACCGAAGCTTCCGGTACCGGCAACATGAAACTCATGCTTTCCGGCGCTGTAACTCTTGGAACTCTTGACGGTGCAAACGTAGAAATTCTCCGCGAAGTAGGAGAAGAAAACTTCCTTAAATTCGGAATGAATTCCGATGAGGTTGATGCTCTCCGCGCAAGAGGTTACAATCCTGTGGAATATATCGAAAAGAACGACGAACTCAAAGCCGCTCTTGACCGTATGCGCCACGGAATTGCAGGCGAAGATTTTTCCGACCTTGCAGACCTTATTGAAGGCAAGGATTTCTATATGGCTGCTGCGGATTTCGAAAGCTATATGGATATTCAGCGCAAGGCACAGGAACTTTTCCGTGATAAAGAAACCTGGAACCGCATGTCTCTTATGAACATTGCCGGCTCTCCCGCTTTCTTTGTTGACAGAACCGTTCAGGATTATTGCGACAACATCTGGAATATGTGATTAAATTCAAACTAAAAATTCCTCCGGAAATCCGGAGGAATTTTTTTATAAAAGTTCTTGACAATTATATCGTCCGGCGATATAATTATATCGTAATCCGATATAACGGAACAAGATATACCGAAAGGGGATATATTTATGGAAAACATTGCCCTTACCGAAGCGGTTTTTTATATTCTTCTCTCTCTTAACGAACCGCTCCATGGCTATGGAATAATGCAGAACGCGGAAAAACTTTCAAACGGAAGAGTAAAACTTGCCGCCGGAACACTTTACGGCGCAATAAACACTCTTCTTGAAAAAGGCTGGATAACTTCTGTTCCGGGAGAAAACGGAGACCGAAAGAAAGAATATCTTATTACCGAAACCGGAAAAAAAGCGGTTTTTGCAGAAATTGAACGCCTTAAAGAACTTGTTGAAAACGGAGAAAAACTGACTGGAGGCTGGAACAAATGAGAAAAGTTGTAAAAAAAGTATTCATGGCATGGGAATATGAAAAAGAAGAAAAATGGCTTAACGAAATGGCCGCAAAAGGCCTTGCCCTTGTTGACTATTCTATTTTCCGCTATTCTTTCGAACCTTGTGAACCCGGCGAATATTCTTTCAAAATCCAGCTTCTTGAACATAACCCCAACCATCCGGAAAGCGAACAGTATATCCGTTTTATGGAAGAAACCGGCGCAGAACAGGTCGCAAGCTATCTTAACTGGGTCTATTTCCGCAAAAAAACCGCCGAAGGCCCTTTCGAGCTTTTTTCT
>JAZUAX010000022.1:0-2343 GCA_045638185.1 Oscillospiraceae bacterium
GCAGCATCCATTGTTTCCGTAGCATTCATGGGCTTCGGCGGTATTATTGATAAACTCTTTGCATAAGGAGATAATAAAAAGATGACTGATGTTATTATTACCGCTGCACTTGTTGTAGCTGGAATTGGCCTTGCATGTTCCCTTCTTCTTGTCCTTGCATCCCACTTCATGGGAGTTAAAGTAAATCCGGTCGAAGGCGAAGTTCGCGACTGCCTTCCCGGTGCAAACTGCGGAGCTTGCGGTTTTTCCGGTTGTGATGCTTATGCAAAAGCTCTTGCCGAAAACCCCGAAACTCCCGCAAACCTCTGCCGCCCCGGCGGTGAAGCAACCGTAAACGCAATCTGCGAGATCCTCGGCGTTGAAGCCGAAGCAGCGGAGCCCGTTACCGCTTTCGTACATTGCGGCGGTGACTGTGACAAACAGGTTCAGAAAGAAATTTATCAGGGACTCAACTCCTGTGCCGCTGCAAAAATGCTTTATGGCGGAAAAGGCGCCTGCCTTTATGGCTGCCTTGGCTGCGGCGACTGCGCAACCGTTTGTGATAACGGCGCTATCTGCATCGTTAACGGCATTGCAAAAGTTGATCCCAGAAAATGCGCTGGCTGCGGACTCTGCGTTGCAAAATGCCCCAACCACCTTATTTCTATTGTTCCGAAAGCAGAAAAAGCAGTCATCACCTGCTCTAACCATGAAAAAGGCGCTGTCGTTCGCAAAGAATGCCAGAACGGCTGTATCGGCTGCATGAAATGCCAGAAGAACTGCCCCGCAGAAGCAATTAAAGTTGAAAACTTCCTTGCAACCGTTGATTATGAAAAATGCATCGGATGCGGAAAATGTGTTTCTGATTGCCCTGTTGGCTGCCTTGAAATGCTTAAAGCATAATTTGCAAATCTTTTTTAAGGAAAGACGCTCCGCCGCTTTAAAAAGCGGCGGAGCGTTAAAAAGCTTATGGATATGTTTAAAGATAAGAAAACCAGAAATGATATCATTCTCGGAATTGCGGTAATCATTCTTGCCGCAGGAATCTGGCTTGTTACCGAGCTTTTGAAAGAAAACGGTTCCTTTGCCGTTGTTACGGTGAACGGTACCGAAACCGCAAGATATTCCCTTGCAGAAGAAGCAGAGATCCGTCTTGAATCCGAAAACGGCGGATATAACATTCTTATTATAAAAAACGGCAAAGCAGATATTACCGAAGCTTCCTGTCCGGACCACGTTTGTGTTGACCAGCGTGCTGTTTCAAAAACCGGAGAAGCAATCACCTGCCTTCCCAACAAAACTGTTATCACCATCGACGGCGAAGAAGAAGCCGAAATTGACTTTGTATCTTAAAAGGAATTTATGAAAACAAAAAAAGTTGCAATGCTTGGGCTTACAATTGCCCTTGCGATGATAATGTCGTATATAGAGGTTCTTGTTCCCCTTTCCTTCGCGGTTCCGGGAATAAAAATGGGCCTTGCAAATATAGTTATAATTTTTGTGCTTTACAAAATCGGCATAAAAGAAGCCGTTATAGTTTCTCTTATCAGGGTTTTTCTTGTTTCAATGCTGTTCAGCGGAATTATGGCAATGGCTTACAGTATCTCCGGTGCTGTTCTTTCGCTTTCGGTTATGTGGATCCTTAAAAAAACCGATAAGTTTTCTTTTGTCGGTGTTTCCATCGCCGGAGGAATCATGCACAACATCGGCCAGATAATCATGGCCATGATCATTCTCGGCACGGAACAGATAGCCATTTATCTTCCGGTTCTTATAATTACCGGTACCGCCACCGGTGTTGTTATCGGAATTGTTTCGGGACTTGTTGTAAACAGATTTAAAAACATCAGATTTTAATTAAAAAGGGCACCGCAAAACGGTGCCTTTTCTATTATATAATGTATATATAAAATAAAACATAATTTATATTTGACATTGATTTATTATTGGTTTATAATATTAACCCGTGAGCGGAAAGGACGGCAGCGGACGCAGTTCCGAAAGGACGCGCGCGAGGAAAGTCCGGGCTCCAAGGGCAAGGGTAGCTGCTAACGGCAGCCGGGGGTGACCCCAGGGGGAGTGCAACAGAGATATACCGCCAGATTTTTCTGGTAAGGGTGGAAAGGCGAGGTAAGAGCTCACCACGTCCTATGGTAACATAGGGGGTCTGTAAACCCTATCCGGAGCAACACCGTACAGAAGAACAACGCATCGGCCCGATGTGCTTCGCAAAGGTGGCATTAAAGCCGCACGGGCGACCGGCGGCGAAGATAGATTGTCGTCATTACAGAACCCGGCTTATTTTCCGGTCACGCTAAAAAAGACTATTCCGATTTAGGAATAGTCTTTTTTAGCATATATCTT
>JAZUAX010000023.1:0-3229 GCA_045638185.1 Oscillospiraceae bacterium
ACAATAGCACTTTCTTTCATCTACAGCCTTATGTATATCAGCATAATGCTGGTGGTCGATATCCTCTATGGTATCATCGACCCGAGAATTCGTCTTTCGAAGGAGGATAATCATGAAAGCTGAAAATTTTGATTACTCCGCTCTTCCTCAGGACGCATTTGAGCTTACCCATAACGATATTCACAAACATGTTGACCGTAACTTTGCTTCCCAGAACTATTGGAAAGATGCTCTTGTTCGCTTTCTTCGCAACAAAGGCGCTATTTTCGGTCTTATCATGATAGCTATTATTATTTTCTTTGCTGTTTTCGGTCCTTCCATGACTCCCTATACTTATGAGAGCCAGATTATCGCACAGCAGAACCTCGCTCCCAGAATTCCCGGACTTGAAAATCTCGGAATTTTTGACGGCAGCGAAAAAATGATCCTCGGCGAACTTGAACTTGAGAAAAACGATTACATCTCCAAAGGTTATGAAGACGTTTATTATTGGTTCGGTTCCGATACTCTCGGACGTGATATTTTCACCCGTGTCTGGGAAGGTACCAGAATCAGCCTTTATATTGCTATCGTTGCTGTTATTATCGACGTTCTTTTCGGCCTTTCCTATGGTCTTGTTTCCGGTTATTTCGGCGGAAAACTTGATGCGGTCATGCAGCGCTGCGCTGAGATCCTCAACAGTATTCCTAACCTTGTAATCGTAACCCTTATGATCCTTGTTCTCAGCCCCGGTCTCGGCGCAATTATCGTTGCACTTATGATAACCGGCTGGATCCCGATGAGCCGTATTGCCCGTGCCCAGATGCTTAAACTTAAAGAACAGGAATTTGTTCTTGCATCCAAAACCCTCGGCGCAAGCCCTATGCGCATTATCTTCAAAGAGATCATGCCCAACATCATCGGTCAGATCATTACACAGACCATGTTCTCCATTCCTCACGCAATTTTTACCGAAGCATTCCTTGCTTTCGTAGGTCTCGGTATTCCGGCTCCTATGGCATCTCTCGGTACTCTTATTTCTGACGCATACAAGAACTTCACCACTCATCCTTATATGATTCTTTCTCCGCTGATTGTTCTTGCATTGCTCATGCTCAGTTTCAACCTTCTTGCGGACGGTCTTCGCGATGCGCTTGACCCGAAACAGAAAGATATGTAAAGGAGGGACAGATTTATGCAGGAAAAAGGCGATTTTATCCTTAAAGTTGAAGGTCTGTCCGTTTCCTTCGCAACAACCGCAGGTAAAGTTCATGCGCTCCGTAACGTTGACTTTGCAGTAAGACGCGGCGAAACTGTTGCAATAGTAGGTGAATCCGGTTCCGGTAAATCCGTAACCGTCAAAACCGCTATCGGTATTCTCGATACCAACGGAAAAGTTGAAGCAGGCAAAGCTCTCTTCACCTTCAAAAACGATAAAGGCGAAGAAGAAACCATTGACCTTCTTACCCTTTCTAAAAAACAGATGCGCCAGACCATCAACGGAAAACGCATTGCAATGGTTTTCCAGGATCCTATGACCTCCCTTAACCCCACCATGACAATCGGTGATCAGATTATGGAAGGTATGATCTGGCATTTCAAAACCCCTAAAAAAGAAGCATGGAAACGTGCGGTTGAACTTCTTGATATGGTTGGCATCACCGATCCGGAAAAACGTATGAAGAACTATCCTCATCAGCTTTCCGGCGGTATGAGACAGCGTGTTGTTATCGCAATTGCTCTCTCCTGCAACCCGGATCTTCTTATCTGCGACGAACCTACCACTGCTCTTGACGTTACCATCCAGGCAAAGATCCTTGAACTTATCAAGGAAGTTCAGAAGAAACTCGGTATTTCCGTAATTTACATCACCCATGACCTTGGCGTTGTTGCAAAAGTTGCGGATTTCGTAAATATCATGTATGCTGGAAAAATTGTTGAAAAAGGCAGAGTTGACGAGGTTTATTACGACCCGAAACATCCCTATACCTGGGGCCTTCTTTCCGCTCTTCCGGACCTTGAAACTCACGACGAAAGACTTTACACAATTCCGGGAAGCCCGCCTAACCTTCTCCATAAAGTTAAAGGCGACGCTTTTGCACCGCGTAACGAGTTTGCACTCAAAATCGACGAAATTGCAGAGCCTCCGATGTTCTGGGTTTCCGACACTCATTGTGCCGCAACCTGGCTTTTGGATGACAATGCACCGAAGGTCGAAATGCCGAAGCAACTTCGTGCAAGAATTGACCGCATGCTGAAGGAGGAGAATTAAATGGAAGAAAGAACTCCGCTTCTTAAGGTAGAAAACCTTAAACAGTATTTCCCCATCAGCAAAAAGTTCACCGTAAAAGCTGTTGACGATGTTTCTTTCGAAATTTATCCCGGTGAAACTTACGGCCTTGTTGGTGAATCCGGTTCCGGTAAAACTACCATCGGCCGTTCCATAATCCGTCTTTATGACCCCACCGCAGGTAAAATTATCTTCGACGGAGTCGATATTTCCGGAAAAATGAGCGCTGCAGATGAGAAAAAACTCCGCACTGAGATGCAGATGATCTTCCAGGATCCGATGGCCTGCCTTAACCCTCGCCAGAAGGTTGCAGACATTATCGGCCAGGGACTTGATATCCACCATCTCTATACCGATAAAGCAGACCGCGACGCAAAAATCGCAAGAATTCTTGAAAAAGTTGGTCTTGCTCCGGAACATGCAGAGCGTTATCCCCACCAGTTCTCCGGCGGCCAGCGCCAGCGTGTTGGTATTGCAAGGGCTCTTATCATGAACCCGAAGCTCATCATTGCCGATGAATGTATCTCCGCTCTGGACGTTTCCATTCAGGCACAGGTTGTTAACCTTATGAGAGATATCCAGCAGGAAACCGGCGCAGCATACCTCTTTATTGCTCACGACCTTTCGATGGTAAAATACATCTCCGACAGAATTGGCGTTCTTCATCTTGGCCACCTGGTTGAAACCGGTACCACCGAAGAAATCTTCGCAAATCCTGTTCATCCTTATACCAGAAGCCTTATCTCCGCCATTCCTCATCCGAACCCCGCAGTTGAAAGAGTCCGCACTTCCATGCACTATGATTATTTCACCAGCGGAATCGATTATATGGCCGGCGAACTTCGCACCATTGAAGGTACCCACAAAGTTCTTGCAACTGAAGAAGAATTTGAAAAGTGGACCAAAGCAGAGAAAAATTATCGTTAATTTCACCATAAACCGTTGCGGAAAGCCCGTGCT
>JAZUAX010000024.1:0-9358 GCA_045638185.1 Oscillospiraceae bacterium
GGTTCCGGAGATTTTGGTGGGATTAAGGGAAAGTCCCTGTTCCTTTGCCATTTTTACGGAAACCGGAGCAAATTCTCCAAGGAATTGGGAACAGCAGAAAGGTGTTCCGCAAATTCCGAGACCGCCAAGCATTTTTGCTTCGTCGCGAACTCCGATCTGACGAAGTTCAATTCTGGTGCGGAAAATTGCAGCAAGGTCTTTGACAAGTTCGCGGAAGTCGATTCTTCCGTCCGCAGTAAAATAGAAAATAATCTTGCTGTTGTCAAAGGTATATTCAACGTCAACAAGTTTCATATCAAGTTTATGCTCTGCAATTTTTACAAGGCATTTTTCAAAAGCCTGTTTCTCAAGTCTTTCGTTTTCAGCAACGTGTTCAAGATCTTCCTCCGTTGCATAGCGCAAAACTTTTTTAAGGGGCATAACAACTTTATCCTCGGTGACAAAACGGTTATCTGCCGCAACTTCGCCGCATTCGGTTCCGCGGCTTGTTTCAACAATAACTCTGTCGCCAATTGAAAATTTTTCGCCCTCCGGGTCAAAATAATAGACTTTTCCGACTTCTTTAAAACGGACGCCTATAACTTCGATCTTTTCGCTCATATATTTCCTCCGAAAACGCGGGAAAGTTCCATTGAAAACCAGCTTTGGATAAGTTCAAGGGAACAGTTCTGCAAAACGGCTGTTTTTCCGCGTTCAATAATTTCTGATGTTTTAACTGCTTCGATGGGGCTGACCCTCACCGGTGTTTTTTTGCCGGCAGCGCGGTCGATTCCGCATCTACCGGTTATATTCAAAAGCCTTTCAAAAAAATCGAGGAGGCTTTCTCTTGTTTTACATTTTTCTGCAAGCTCAGAAGCAAGAGAATAACTGTCGCCTTTTTTAAGGAGTTCCGGGGTTTTTGCCGCAAGAAGAACTATTTCGCTTTTGCCTTCGGAAAAACCCGCGCTTGCCGCTCCGAAATTTCCGCCGTAAGCAATTGCAAAAAGTTCAGCTTCGTTTTCCAAAAGTTCCGGGAATTTTTCCGAAAGAGCCTTTGCGCATTCCTCTCTGGTCGGTGTTTCAAGGGTGTAAACGGTAACACGGCTTATAATCGTATCCAGAAGGCTTTTTACGTTGTCGCATGTAAGAATAAACTTAACATATTCCGGAGGCTCCTCAAGGGATTTCAGAAGTGCGTTCTGCGCTTCCACACCCATATTTTCGACATTGAGAAGAATATAGATCTTCTGTTCCGATTCGTTCGGAGCAAGCCAAAGAGATTCTTTTATCGCTCGGACTTCGTCAATATGAAAACTTCTTGCTCCGCCGTTTCCGCCGAAAATTTCAACGTCCGGGTGGTTCCCGTTTTCAATTTTTCTGCAAACAGAACAATTTCCGCAAGGTGAATTTTCATCTTTGCAAAGAATCGCTTTTGCAAGCCAGACGGCAAGTTCTTTTCTTCCGGTTCCCTTTTCTCCTTCTATAAGAACAGCATGAGAAAGAAGACCTTCGCGCAAAGCTGCGGAAAGCTTCTTTTCAATTTCATGGATTCCGGGCATTTTAAACCTTCTCGAAATGCTCGACGTTCATT
Source organism: Oscillospiraceae bacterium (assembly GCA_045638185.1). Classification (GTDB taxonomy): domain Bacteria; phylum Bacillota; class Clostridia; order Oscillospirales; family Ruminococcaceae; genus UMGS1668. The sequence continues at coordinate 1,571 of JAZUAX010000024.1, forward strand.
ACGAAAACAGTTGCACCGCCAACGGTAACTTCGACCGGGAATGCGGAATACATACCAACGTCAAAGCTGTTGTTGGGAACCATCTGTTTTCTCTTTTTGCTGTGTTTTGCAATAATGTCGATAACATCCTGAACCTGATCATCGTTTACACCGATGAGAAAAGTGGTGTTTCCGCTCATAAGAAAACCGCCGGTGGTTGCAAGTTTGGTTACGGAGTATCTGGATTTGGTAAGTGCTGCGGAAACAGCACTGCTGTCATCGCCGGAGACGATTGCCATGATCATTTTCATATTATTGTTCCTCCTTGGGAAGATTATGTAATGTTAAACCGCAAATGCGGGATCAAACTTTATTTAACAACGTTTATCTTATCGATTCCGTATTTTTTGAGAAGTCCTGCTGTTTTTTCGTCGATTATTTCTCCCGGAACCGCAAGAGCAATACATGGCGGACAAGGAAGATTCAGCCTTGCCGCAATTCTTCCAACCGAGTTTTCGGTTTCGATTTCTTCGCTTTCTGCAAAAACCGCTTCTCTGACAGACATCGCTTTTTCCGGCATTTGGGAAATACGTTCCTCAAATGCGGCAAAACCGTTTCCGAAAGTTTCTTCGATGAATTTTGCAACTCTTTCAAAATCCTTTTCAGTGTTGAAAGGCGAAGCCATGAGCACCGCCCATTCATCGTTTACATATTCCGGTTCGATTCCGTGCTCACGGAGTTTTCTTCCGAACTCTTTGCCGGTCATTTCCGTGGATTTTACTGAAAGGACCAGCCTTGCAGGTTCCACATTCCGGACTTTCGGTGCAAGTCCATGCTCAAAAGCTTTGTAGCGGAGATTTGCCACTTTTCCGTTGAGCATTGCAAAATCAAATTTTGCGCTTGTTTCAAGATATTCCGCGCATCTGTCTGCGGAAAGCATTATAAGATAACTGGGGCTTGTTGAACCGAAAAGGCGCATCTTCTGCTTTGCTGTTTCGCGCAGCCCTTCATCTCTGAGATGCAGGAATGCTCCTCCGGTAAGCACCGGAAGACTTTTGTGAAGAGAATCTGCGCACATATCCGCGCCGAGAGCTATGGGATGCATCTCGATCGGTGTGAAATGCAGATGTGCTCCGTGGGCGTTATCCACCAGAAGTTTTGCTCCATGTTCATGGGCAAGCTTCGCAAAAGCTTCGATATCGCTCATAACTCCGAAATAATCCGGCGAAGTGAGATAAACCGCTTTTATATCCCGGTTTTCCTCAAAAGCTTTTTCCGCGCCTCGCAGATCTCTCGGATTTATCCAGACCGGTTCAAGGTCGAGCAAAGCCATTGTGTTCACCGCAGAAGCATGACAGTTTCTGGCGGCAATCAGTTTTTCTCCGGGGTTCAAAGCGGTTGCCAGCATAGCCTGTATGCAGAGAGTGGAACCTCCTGCGGAAAGAAGGCTTGCCCCCGCTCCGTAAATTTTCGCAAAGCGTTTTTCTGTTTCAAAAATCGCTCCGGAAGATTCAAAAAGGCTGTCTGCGCCTTCAACCTCGGTTATATCATATTTATAATATTCGGGAAAATTTTCCGCACCTTTATGCCCAGGCATATGGAAACGCGAAAGATCTTTTCCGATATATTCATTCAAAGCTTTTTCGATCGGGTTCATTTTTTGAACCTCTTTTTAAGTTTATGGAGTTTTCCGTTGAGTTTTATTGCGTGTTTGACCATTTTTGCCGCAAGGGGTTTATATGTGATATCAAATTCGCCCGGAAGTTCATCAACCTGGCCATTGAAACCGCGTTTGAAGCGGTAAAGGCCATAAAGATGGTCGTTTTCGTCCTCAAGGTTTCCGGAAATTCCCTGGAAGTCATAAACTTCACATCCGGTTTCTATCGCCCATTTTATCATTTCCCACTGGATAAGATAATTGGGCATAACGTTACGGAAAGCGTTGTCGGAAGCGCCATAGACATAGCAGCATTTTCCGGCATAGTTTGTTGTAATTGTTCCGCAAACCGCCTGTCCGTTATAAAAACCCATATAAAGTCTTGCGTGTTCGCCGAGAGAATCGAGCATCCTCTCGAAATATTCTTTCGGACGGATATTGAAGCCGTCCCTTTCGCCGGTGGTTTTCATGATGCGCATAAACTCATCGAGATATTCTTTTCCTACCACTTTTATCTCAACGCCGTGTTTTATTGCAACGCGGACGTTATAACGGCATTTCTGGGTAAGGTTCATAAAAACCTCATCCTCTGTGCGGTCTTTTATATAAAGGCGGTAGTTGAAACGGCACTGAATGGTTTCAAAACCGGTGGGGCCGAATTTTCTTTTAAAACCGAGTTCGTCGGCAATTTTAAGAAATTCCTCATCGGAAACCAAAACGTCCGGGTCCATTTTGAAATTATGGGCATTATGCTTCTTCGCAAGAACCTTTGCGCCTTTCATAAGGTCTTCGAGAACCGATTTGTCATGAAGGTTACAGACAGGCCCTCTCGGCGCATAGAGAAAACTTGTTCCGATAAGCGGGATTTTTTGTATTAAAACAGACATTCCACCGACAATTTCGCCGGTTTCGTTTCTGGAAACAACAACTTCGTGACCCCAATTATTTTTAACACCATACCAGAGAGTCGATTGAGTAAATCCTCCCTGGGGGTGGCTTTTACAGAAAGCCTCATATTCGGGATATTGTTCCTTTTTAAGGATTTCCATTTTAATCCTCCGTGATTATTTTATAGTTGCGCTCAACATTTGCCGGTTTCCAGCCATAGGAACGGTCGGAAATATCCATTCCGGGAGTATAAACCGGTTTTGCGCTCTCCTTGAATTCTTTAAGTCCGGTACCGTCCGCATGTCTGTTCATGGGGCAGCAATCGGTGCAGCAGTCGCATCCGCAGATGAATCCTACTTTTTTGATAAGTGCTTCATCATCCGGAGTAAGTTCTTTTTTCATCTGGTTGATATATGCGATGCATTTTTCTTTTTCATAACCTTTGTCGGAAAGAGCTCCATTGGGGCAGGCTTTGATGCATTTTCCGCAATCAAAGCAGGTTCCGACGGATTTTTTAGATTTTGCAAATTTTCTGGTGGTGATGATTTCACCGATAGCACAACGGGTGCCATATTCCTTGCTGATGAGAAGGTTGTTCTTTCCGCGTACTCCGAGACCCGCAAGAACAGCCGCTCTTACTTCCGCAACGGGAGAAGAATCCACAAAGAACTTGAAGGTTTCTTCGGGGAATGCTCTTTTGAGAATTTCGGTTGCAACGGAAAGGTGCTCAGCAGCAACGTCGTGATAGTTTCTGCCGACAGCATATCTTGCCATATTTCTGTCTTCGTTCATTCCTGTATCCCAAGGAATAAGACATACTATTACAGACTGAATCCCGTCAAAAAGTTCTCTCTGTTTAAATCCGGTTCCCGGAAGGGTTTCGTTATAATCCGCAACGCCGAAAACTTCGATTCCGGCTGCTTTCATAATTTCTTCAAGCATTTTTCAGTTCCCCCAATATTTTCTGTCAAGGCTTCTGTATTGCAGAGCTTCTGCAATATGCTGAACGTCTATATCCTCACTGCCGTCAAGATCGGCAATGGTTCTTGCAACTTTTAAAATTCTGTCATAGGCCCTTGCAGAAAGACCCATTCGCTCAAAAGCGGTTTTGAGCATGTTCTGCGCACCTTCTGTAAGAACGCAGAACTGATGCAGAAACGCCGGAGTAAGCATTGCGTTACAGGTGATCCCTGTGCCTTTATATCGTTCGTTCTGGATCTTTCTTGCGGCGTTCACTCTTTCGCGGATCAAAGAAGAAGGTTCCGATTTTGTTTTGTTGTTAAGGTCGGAAAATTCAACAGGCATTACTTCCACATGAAGGTCGATTCTGTCCAGAAGCGGTCCGGAAACTTTTGAAAGATATCTCTGTACCGAACCTTCGGAGCAGGTGCATTTTCTGGTGGGGTGTCCGTAATATCCGCAGGGGCAAGGGTTCATTGCCGCAACAAGCATGATGGAACAGGGATAGGTAAGCCTTCCTGCGGCTCTGGAAATGGTAACAGTTCCGTCCTCAAGGGGCTGACGGAGAACTTCCATCGCCGTACGGTTGTATTCAGGGAGTTCATCAAGGAAAAGAACTCCGTTATGAGCAAGAGAAATTTCTCCCGGACGCGGAACAGTTCCTCCTCCGGTAAGTCCGGCAGGAGAAACAGTATGGTGCGGTGCCCGGAAAGGACGCTTTTTAACAAGCCCCGTTCCCTCTGCCAAAGTTCCGCAGATGGAATGGATTTTGGTCGTTTCAATGGATTCCTCAAAAGTCATTTCCGGAAGAATTGAGGGCAAACGTTTTGCAAGCATACTTTTTCCTGCACCGGGAGGGCCTATCAAAAGAATATTATGGAAACCTGCCGCCGCAATTTCAAGAGCACGTTTTGCTTCATACTGGCCTTTAACATCCTCAAAATCCGCTTCATAAAAATCAACGCGGCTTTCTGAAAACTTTGCGGTTTTGAGCGGTTCAAGAACTTCTTCGCCCCGAAGATGAGAAACAACTTCGTTAACGGAGCCAACCGCATATACTTCTATTCCTTCAACAATACTGCCTTCCTGTGCGTTTCCTTCGGGAATAAAAATCTTTTCAATTCCGAGTTTTCTAGCTTCAAGAACCATCGGAAGAATTCCCGTAACGGGTTTTATCGTTCCTTCAAGCGAAAGTTCTCCGATAAAAGCACAATCGCGGAAATCACAATCGATCTGTCCGTCTGCGCGGAGAATTCCTATGAGGATGGGAAGATCATAAAGCGAACCTGCCTTTTTGATATCGCTCGGCGCAAGGTTAACAACAATTTTTCCAATCGGAAAATCAAAGCCACTGTTTATAATAGCTGTGCGGACTCTGTCGCGGGATTCCTTTACGGCAACATCCGGAAGTCCGACTATATCAAAACCCGGAAAGGATTCGGAAAGGTCAACTTCTACCGCAACTTTATATGCATTTATGCCTAAAAGTCCCATGCTGGTGCTGGTGCAGAACATTCTTTCAGAACCCCTTTCTCAAAAAGACATATATAATCAATTTATTATATAACATTTAATACAGCAAATACAAGTATAATTTAAAAAACACTTATTTTTGTTTTTCCGTGCAGTAAAATACATCAAATAAAAGTTGCTTTTGCCAAAGATTGGGACTATAATTATGGTGTATAATTTTGTTTACAAAAAGGAGTGCCGATGATTTTATGAAAGTTCTGCTTGTCAACGGAAGTCCGCATAAAAACGGTTCCACTTATGCCGCTTTGCGCGAAGTTGAAACCGCTCTCAACAGCGAAGGAGTCGAAACCTCTATCGTCTGGCTCGGATCTGAAGCAATTTCGGGCTGCCTTGCCTGCGGATATTGTTCCAGAAACGGAAAATGTGTCAAAAACGATATCGTCAATGAATTTGCACAAAGAGCAAAAAATGCCGACGGTTTTGTTTTCGGAACACCGGTTCATTTTGCCGGCGCTTCCGGTGCAATCGTTTCTTTCCTCGACAGAATTTTCTATTCCGCTTCCGGCGCAATGCGTCATAAACCTGCGGCAGTAATCACTGTTGCAAGAAGAGGCGGCACCACCGCTGCTTATGACCAGCTTATAAAATATCCTGCCTATGCCGAAATGCCCATCATCTCCTCCAACTATTGGAACATGGTCCATGGCGCCGTTGCTTCCGATGTTGCGGAAGATAAGGAAGGCCTCCAGACCATGAGAATACTCGGCAAAAACATGGCATATTTTGTAAAATGTATCGAAGCAGGAAAAAAAGCAGGAATCTCCCTTTCTGAACCTGAAAAGAAAGAAATCACAAACTTCATCCGCTGATTATTTTGGAGGTTTTACATAATGACAGAAAACGAAAAATATCTTGAATGGAAAGAATTTGTCCGCGACGAAGAACTTGCTTCCGACCTTGGAAGGGTTGAAGGAAACGAAGAAGAAATTTTCGAACGTTTCTATCGCAGCCTTGAATTCGGCACCGCCGGACTCCGCGGCATTCTCGGTGCAGGCACCAACAGAATGAATATCTATACCGTCCGCCAGGCAACCCAGGGCCTTGCGGAATATCTTAACGCACATAAGGAAGGTGCTTCCGTCGCCATCGCTTATGATACCCGCCACAATTCCGAAAAATTCGCAAAAGAAGCAGCATGCGTACTTGTTGCAAACGGAATCAAAGTATGGCTCTATGATGCACCCGCACCCACCCCTATGCTTTCCTATGCTGTCCGTGAAAGATATTGCGATGCAGGTATCGTTGTAACCGCAAGCCATAACCCCGCTAAATATAACGGATATAAAGTATATGGTTCCGACGGCTGCCAGATCTCTCCCGATGTTGCAAAAGAGATCCTTGCAGTAATCGACAAAACCGATGTCCTCAAAGGTGCAAAAACCTGCAGCTATGAAACCGCTGTTTCCGAAAAGAAAATCATCCTTATCCCGGAAAGTTTCTGGCGCCGCTTCTATGCAAGAGTTCTCAGAGAAGGCGTTGACCGTGAACATCATTCCATGAACGATCTTCACGTTGTTTATACTCCTCTTAACGGCACCGGTGCTATTCCTGTTGTAACGACCCTTTCTCTCGCTGGTTTCGGCAACATTGAAATGGTTCGTGAACAGGAAAAACCCGATGGTGCTTTCCCCACTTGCCCTTTCCCGAACCCGGAACTTCGCGAAGCTCTTGCCCTTGCTCTTAAACAGGCCGAAGCTTCCGGCGCAGACCTTGTTCTTGCAACCGATCCCGATGCCGACCGTGTTGGCATTGCTTCCAGAGAAAAAGACGGTTTCCGCCTTTTCTCCGGCAACGAAGTGGGCGCGCTTCTTCTTGATTTCATTGCCACCGCAAGAGAAGAAAACGGAACCCTGCCTGAAAATCCCGTTGCAGTACGTTCCCTTGTTTCCACAAAACTTGCAGATGCTGTTGCAGCAGGCCATGGAATTGAAATGAAAAGCGTTTTCACCGGTTTCCGTTTTATTGGAAAAGTAATTGCGGATCTCGAAGCAATTGAACAGCCCGAAAGATTCATCTTCGGTTTTGAAGAAAGCTGCGGATATCTTTCCGGAACTTATGTCCGCGATAAAGATGCTGTTGATGCCGCTCTTCTCATCTGCGAAGCAGCAAACTTCTGGAAGCTCCGCGGAAAAACCCTTGGTGAAGCTCTTGCAGAAATCCAGGCAAAATACGGCTATTTCCACGATTTCCAGGATAACTTCTATTGCGAAGGCGCAGACGGCGCAAAACGCATTGCAAAAATTATGTCCGATCTCCGCGAAGAAGCTCCCAAAACCGTTTGCGGAAAAGCTGTTGTTGCCGCAAAAGATTATAAACCCGATGCAAACATCATCGAATATACCCTTGAAAGCGGTTCCGGCTTCATCGTCCGCCCTTCCGGCACCGCACCTAAACTCAAGATTTATTATTCCGTTAAAGCGGCGGATTTTGAATCCGCAAAAGCCGAAGGCGAAGCAATTAAGGCCGAAGTTACCGCTCTTCTTGGCTTCTGATAAAAAAATTTGTATTTGGAAGAAATTTTCCTAAAAAAATTCTTGCATTCCTTGTCCGATTGTGATATGATATCAATACTGATGTAAAAAAAGGACTTGTAATATAAGCTCTGTAGAGAAAGAGGTGACATAGATGAAAGAAGGTCTTCATCCTAATTACAAACCCACCACCATTACCTGCGCTTGCGGCGCAACTTGGGAAACCGGTTCCACTAAAGAAGACATCCACGTAGAGGTTTGCTCCAAATGCCATCCTTTCTACACTGGTCGTCAGAAACT
>JAZUAX010000025.1:0-2040 GCA_045638185.1 Oscillospiraceae bacterium
AGCATTTCTTTTTTACCGTTCATGTGAATGGTAAGCATTCCGCCGCCAACGGTGAAATCATATTCTTTTTCGTCAAGCTCTGCCTGAAGATTGGTCATCTGTTCCTGCATTTTCTGAGCTTGTTTGATCATGCCCTGCATGTTGGAAGGGCCGCCGCCATATCCCTGGGGAAGTCTTGCTTTCATTATTATATTCCTCCGATTCTGGAAATTTTGTCGTTTTTATATCAAAGCTCGCCGATTCCCATTTCTGCCGCTCTTTTGGCAAGCGCGGCAAGCGGATCATCTTCGGGCTTTTTTTCTGTTTTTTTATAAGGACCTATACCGTAACGGCTTCCGCAAACTTCGGTGATTGCGTTTTTGATAATCTCTTTTGCGTCCGCGGTTTTCTGCATATAATCGATAAAGAAATCGTTGGGAGAATCTATAAGGACTCTTCCGTTTATAAGATAAGCTTTGGAATTTTCAAGGAAGGAATAGAGCATTCTGTTTTTTCCTTTAATGATTTCCACAACCTCTTCCCAGCTTTCAAATTCCGGGTCAGAAATTCTGTTCTGTTCAAAAACAGGTTTCGGTTCTTCCAAAGCGGTTTTGCCATAAACTTCCGCAGGTTCTTCCTTCTGAAGAATTTCCGGAACAGGAGCTGTCTGAACTGTCTGCGCCGCAGGAGCAACTCCCCTTGCTTTAAGAAGAACTATCTCTTTTTCAAGCTTTTCAATTCTGGAAATAAGAGCCTCCTGGCTTTGAGAAAGAGCAGGAGAACAAAGTTTTACAAGCGCAAGTTCAAATTCAAGGCGTTTGGAAGCGCTTTTTGACATTTTCACAAGGGTATCCTGCAGAACGGAAACAATTCTGAAAATCTCTGCCTGAGAAAATTCCTTCGCCTGTTTTTCGGTGCGTAAAAGTTCGCCCGGCATAAGTTTGAGAATTGCGGAAGCATCTTTTGTACAGGAAACTATCATAAGATTTCTGAAATGGTTTATAAGCTCATCACAGATTCTCGAAACATCCGCGGAACCTTCGTAAAGTTTATCAACCGTTTCCAGAACAGCAGAAACATTGTTTTCCGCAATTTTATCCGCAAGCTCAAAAAGATATTCTCTTCCGGCAAGTCCTGCGCATTTGCTGACTGTTTCCGCGGTAACGGTTTCGTCTGAACTGCGGCAGATATCCAGAAGTGAAAGCGCATCGCGCATTCCGCCGTCGGCAAGTTTTCCGATAAGAACAGCGCCTTCGTCATCGATATCGATATGTTCCATTCTGCAGACGAATTTAACTCTTTCGGCAATAACTTCCGGAGACATTCTGCGGTAATCAAAACGCATACAGCGGGAAAGGATAGTTGCCGGAAGGCGGTGGACTTCCGTTGTTGCAAGAATGAATATAACATGCTCCGGCGGTTCTTCCATAATTTTAAGAAGAGCATTTGCTGCCTCTTTGGTGAGCATATGTGCTTCGTCTATGATATAAACGCGGTATTTTGCAACTGCGGGAGTAAAATTCGCTTCGGAACGAAGGTCACGTATATCGTCTATGTTTCTGTTGGAAGCAGCGTCCATTTCGGTAATATCGAGAAGGGAGCCATCATCGATTCCGCGGCAGACTTCACATTCGCCGCAGGGTTCGCCATCTTTTTCATAAGGGCAGTTGACTGCCTTCGCAAGGATCTTCGCGCAGGTCGTCTTACCTATTCCCCTGCTTCCGGTGAAAAGATATGCATGGCCGAAGGTTTTCTCGGAAACTTCTCTTAAAAGGACGGAAGTTATGTGTTCCTGTCCCGCAACGTCACAGAAAAAGCGCGGACGATATTTTCGATAAAGCGCCTGATACATATAATTTCCTCCTTTCTGTTTCGAAAAAGCTTTCTCCTTTAATGGGAAAGCAATAAAAAAACGCGGACATGTGCTTTGTCACACGGCACACAGATTTGTCTGCGGCACCCAAAAAGACCGCTTAATGCTGCTCGGTTCCCCGCCTGACATGGTTCACGGTTTTTTGTCGCACAGGACCCATATGCCGCATGACAAAGCGCACATCCGCG
>JAZUAX010000026.1:0-8848 GCA_045638185.1 Oscillospiraceae bacterium
ATGAAACTTGCTGTTAAAGGCATGCTTCCCCACAACAGCGTTGGCGCAAAAAGCCTTACCCGTTGCCACATCTATGCTGGCGCAAACCACAAACACCAGGCTCAGGCTCCCGAAGCTTGGGTAAAATAATCGAAAGGAGAACGTAAACCATGTATAATTCTAACCCTTACTTCTACGGTACTGGTAGAAGAAAAAGCTCTGTAGCTCGTGTTCGCGTTTATCCTAACGGCACTGGCGCAATCACCATCAACGGCCGCGACATCGACGAATATTTCGGCCTTGATACCCTTAAACTCATCGTTCGTCAGCCCATGGAACTCACCGAAACGGTTGGTGCATTCGACATCATCTGCACCGTAACCGGCGGCGGTGTAACCGGCCAGGCAGGCGCAATCCGTCACGGCCTTTCCCGTGCACTTCTTCAGTACAACGAAGAACTCAGACCCGTTCTCAAAAAAGCTGGTCTCCTTACTCGTGACCCCAGAATGAAAGAACGTAAAAAATACGGTCTCAAAAAAGCACGTCGTGCACCTCAGTTCTCCAAACGTTAATCGTTATTCAGAACATTTTCAGAAGCCTGCCCTTTGGGTGGGCTTCTTTTTTATCGGTGCACTGAGGTGTCCTCGCGAACATAGTTCGCTGCGGGTCGATGCTGAAAAACGCTCCACCGGAGCGTTTTTTTAACCGCACGACCAGTTCTCCAAACGTTAATCGTTATTCAGAACATTTTCAGAAGCCTGCCCTTTGGGTGGGCTTCTTTTTTATTGATGCACTGAGGTGTCCTAATAAAAAAAGCAGTCCGCTTGCGGACTGCCTTTTTGCTTTTTTACTTTTCTTTCAGAACAAGTTTATCAATACTCCAGAGAACAAGCTGATTATTGTTTCCGGTATTTATGAACGAAAGCCCCGCAAACCACAAATCGCCGTTTGCGAGAAGGATAAAACAAAAATCATCTATGGGCTGATACATGATTTTTCCGTAAGGCGAAAGGTCAAAATAGTTTTCCGGGTCATCAAAAAGAGCTGACCATTCTTCCTCGGAAAAGGGAAATTTTTCCCATTTCCATTCTTCAACCGGGAAAGTTTTTTCTTCTCCGTAGGATGATACCCACCGAAGTGCTTTTTCTTCAATCGTGAATTCGCCGTCAATTACGGAAAACCATGAATTATGCCAGTGGTTTGTATAAATTCTTTCCGCGGAAATATAGGTTGTTCCGGGAACGATTCCGGTTGTTTTTATTGAAACACAACTGGAAAATAACACGAGCACCATGAGCGCTGCCATGAGCACGCAAAAATATTTTTTGAGCACGCAGCAAACCTCCTTTTTATTCTATAACGTTTCCGTTTGCATCATAATTGATCGCGCTTATTTCGTTTCCGTTTTTGTCAAATTCTCTGACAAGTTTTGAACCGTTTTCATAATAAGTGATCGTTTTCTTGAGCTGGGACAGGAGTTCCCCGTTTTCGGTTATAATGTCGAAGAAATTTTCGCTCTCAAGGTTTCCGTTAAAAAGGGTTTTCTGATAATTGATAATGTTTTCTTCGCCGTATTCATAAATATAATCATAAGAAGAAAGAAGCTCATCGCCTAAATTATAGCTTTTACAGGAAATTTCATCGCCGATTGCGTTAAATTCGCGAATTTGTTTGATTTCGATGAAATAATGAATATCTGTTACTCTTGTAAGATAAACAGAGCCTTCGTCGGTTATGAAATTCTGATTAAAATGTTCATATAAAAGGTTGCCTTCGGCGTCATAAGAACGTCCTTCGTCTATTTCACTGATATCTTTCCGATAAATCTCAATGGAATGGGAACCGTCTTCCTCGTAAAAATTTTTAATGATTTCATCTTCAAGATATTCGGTTTCTTCATAAAGTCTTCCGTTCTGATAGGTGGCTTCGTAAGAAATAGCATTTTTTTCGTTATATTTATATTCCATTACATAATCAAAAAGAATGTTACCTTCAGAATCAAAGCTTGTGGAACGGGTGAGATTATATTTTTCATCATAGTTGCAAACATCGGTACTGCCATCGGTCTGATATTCAACAAAACTTTTGCAAACGGTGCAAAAATTTTCCTCATCAAGTTCGTGTTCGCCGATATGGAGTTTTTCGCCGTTTTCGCCATTTATCCAATGTTCGCCGGGGTTTCTGTCCCAGATTGCATCTTCGGGAATTTCTTCCTGAGCGCAGCCGGAAATAGCCGCAATTATAAAAACAAGCAGAAAGATAATACATTTTTTCATCGGAAAAGCACCTCCTTTTATAACCTTAAAATAGTTCAAATAAATGAAAAAGTCAACAAAAATAGGATAATATTCCCAAAGGGAATAAAAAACCTCCCGGTTTTAAACCGGGAGGTTTTCTTTTGCTTCTTTGCGTTCTTTATGAATTTTAACCATGCTGATTCCGTTTGTAATAACCGTAAAAGTGCTGAACCAGATGGAAACGTAGTTGTGATGATAAAGGTCGTAAACCGCCCACATAACAAGTGTGATTATGATCACCCATTTGAACCACATGACATCTTCGGTATCAATATACCAGGTGAACATGCCTGCGGCGATTATCGGAATCCAGGTAATTGGATTTGCGGTGATAGTGGACACTGTAAGAGCCGCCTGGACCACTATAAGAGCTATTTTTATTCCGGTGGTACATTTCCACTTTGCGATGATAATATTCCTTACAACGCTTACCAGGGCGGCAACAGAACCGCCAAAACCGCCAAGGAGAAAATGGGAAAGCGCATTAAGCCCAAACTGAAGGGTCTGCATGATGATGTAACGGTCTTTGTTTTTTATAAAGCCTATAAGAACCATTACGGTGCAGCCAAGAAGAGAAACTATATTTCCGAGGATTATGTTCATTTATTGTTCCCCGGCTTTTCCTTCTTTTTTAATGGACCAGACGCTGTAAGCGGTTGAAACAATGGTAAAAGCGTCGAATGCGGCAGAAACAAAGTTGAGATGATATGCATCATAAACAAACCACATGAAAAGGGTGAGTATCATCACGTTTTTAAATTTGATGATATCCTCGCTGTCAAGAACCCAGGTAAAAAGGCAGGTTGCAAGGATCGGGAACCAGGTTATGGGGTTGAAGGAAACAGTTCCGAGAGAAAGACCGACGGAAAGCGCGATGAAAAGGAGCTTGAGCGGAACAGTGATTTTGAATTTAAAAAAAGTAATGTTACGAAGAATGCTTACAACTGTTGCAACAACTCCGCCGGTGGCGCCGAGAAGATAGTGGGAAGTACCCATAAGGGTGAACTGGATGCACTGGACGGCAAGGATTTTATTTTTGTTTTTGATAAGGCCGGTGAGCACCATTATAGTGCAGGAAATTATGGAAATTATGTTTGCAATAATGATTATAATACTGTTATCCAATGAAATACCTCCTGTTGAAATTATAAAAAAACTGTCCGGTTAGGCGGCCGGACAGTTTTGAAATTCTGTAAACAGCATTAAATATTATAAACGCGGAAAACCGCATTGTCAAGCGGAAATTTCGACTTTATAAATCAAATTCCCAAAAGCACGGTCGCGAACGCAAAATAGATTACGAGCGAAAGCGCATCCACAACGGTTGTGATAAAAGGCGAAGCCATAACAGCCGGGTCTGCGCCCACTTTTTTTGCGAAAAGGGGCATGAATGCGCCGACGATTTTGGAGCAGAAAACGGTGAGAACGAGGGTAAGGGAAATTACAGCGGAAACCATGGGAGTAACTTCCGGGTTGCCGAGGATCCAGCCGTCAAAAAGAAGAACTTTTACAAAGCTTACCGCAGCAAGGGAAAGACCGGCAAAAAGACCGACTCTCGCTTCTTTCCATATTACCTTGAAAACATCGCGGAATTCGATTTCCTGAAGGGAAAGTCCGCGGATGACCGTTGCGGAAGTCTGGTTGCTGCAGTTACCGCCGGTACCCATAAGCATCGGGATAAATGCGGTTAAAACAACGCAGGCCGCAAGAGCATCCTCGAAGCTGCTGATTATCATTCCGGTGAAGGTGGAAGAAAGCATCAATATCATAAGCCACGGAATTCTGGATTTCCAGATATCAAAAATTCCGGTACGGAGATAGGGACGGTCGCTCGGGGTGATTGCTGCCATCTTTTCGATATCTTCGGTGGCCTCTTCTTCGATAACGTCGATTGCATCGTCGAAGGTGATAATTCCGACAAGGCGGTTTTCGGCATCAACGACCGGCATGGTATCGAAGTCATATTTACTCATACGCTGAACTACCGATTCCTTATCGTCGGTAGTCATTGCGGAAATTACGTTGGGTTCCATAATGTCGCCGATGAGCTTGCTGGTATCTTTTTCAAGAACAAGGGTACGGATGGTTACATAGCCCATAAGATGACGTTCCTCATCGGTTACGTAAGAAACGTTGATGGTTTCGGAATCGTCGCCCTTCTGGCGGATAACATCAAATGCGCCGGCAACGGTTGTTCCTCTGCGAAGGCGGATAAACTCGGTTGTCATAAGAGAACCGGCGGAATCTTCCGGATATTGGAGGATTTTGTTTATCTCTCTTCTGGTTTCGGGGTCGGAATATTTGAGAATTCTTTTTACAACGTTTGCGGGCATTTCCTCGATAACGTCGATGGTATCGTCGAGGAACATTTCATCAAGGATAGCTTCAAGTTCTGCGTTGGAAAAACTTTTTATAAGCATCTCCTGGGAATCGCTTTCGAGATTGATAAAAACATCCGCAGCAACTTCTTTGGTGAGGAGGCGGAATATTATCGGAAGATGATCCTCCGGCATATCGTCAAGAAGCCAGGCGATATCGGCAGGGTTCATATCAAAAAGACGTTTTCGGAGATCGTTATAGCGCTTTTCGTGGCAAAGCTCTTCAAGTTCGTCTCTGAGTTCGTCATAAACCTCTTCAAATCTTTCTTCTGCTTCAGCCATGACAAATACCTCCGTTTCCCGAAATTATCCTAATACTAATATATTCCTAAAAAAATGCAATGTCAATAAAATAAAGGAACGAAATTTGATGAAAAGGTGAGGAATTTTTATTCCAGTTCAGTATATTTCGCTTTGTTTCCGAAGGCAAGTTCAACAGGATATTTTTCCGAATTGCGTTTGACTTTTTTCTGAATTATTTCATCAAGATCAAGACCGCAGGCATCGGCCAGAAGGATGCAGTAATTAAGAACGTCGGCAAGTTCTTCTTCGATTTTTTCCTTTTTGTTTTCACAGAAAAGATCATCTGCGCTCCATTGGAAAATTTCGAGAAGTTCCGAGGCTTCGAGAGAAACGGAAATTGCAAGATCCTTCGGGTTGTGGAACTGTTTCCAGTTGCGGTCATCGCGGAATTTAAGAACCATATCGATTGTTTCCTGTTTCATATTTTTACCTCGTTTTCTTCAAATGTTTCAATGATTTTTTCAATGTTTTCGTCGGAATATTCGATTTCCGAGGAAAAAAGCCTTGCAGCTTCAAAAATTCCTGTTTGCTCTGCGGCTTTTTCTGTAATACAGAAAGCAAGAACGATAAAGCGGATCGCGTCCTCTGCTTCAAAATTTGTGAAATGGCGGAAAGTAAAATAACAAAGAAGCTGTTCCGCAGCAATTTCGTTTGTAATTTCCGGCGGAGCGGGTTTCTTTTTTATATTTTCGAGAACTTCGGCCCATTTTTCATCAAGACGTTCGAGACCGAGAAAAATTTCTGCCCATTCCGCAAAATCTTTTTTTGGAAGTTCGGTATCAAAAAGGGAAAAGGCTTCAGAAATTCTTTCCTCGACGGATTTCTCACGGTTCTGGAAGAGATGGAAAACTTTTTCACGAAGGGTGAAAAGTTCGCGTTCCTCTTCAGTGAAAAACTCCGGTTCTTCGTCTTCGCCGATTTCAATGATTCTGGTTTTGCTTTCTTTTTCGAGAACAAGTTTTGCGGCGGCTTCACAGCAAAGCCCGAGGCCTATTTCCGTTCTGCTTTCGTAAAAATTTCTGAATCTGGGGTGATCATCACAAACCTGAGAAAGAGCACCTTCGCCGAGATTTATTATGATTTCACAAAGGCCTTTTTCGTTGAGAAAGGGGCAGTTTCCGTTTTCGCAAAGATGGAAGGAACTGCAATCTTCGCAGAAATCTATATTTTCCCGAAGCTTTTTACCGAAATCTCCGGGAATGTTTTTATAAATTTCCGCGGTTTCCTCATCAATATCGATTTCCCAACCTGTGCAGCAGCTGTGTTTGCAATCTCCCGTGAGGCATTTGAAATTTCCGTAATAATCCGGAGCAAAAATTTTCATTTTAAAATGCCGCCTTTCAGAAAAATATAAATTAAATATAACATAAAGGAGAAAAATTTACAAACAAAAGGTTTTTTGTAAAAAGCGGGCGAAGTTTTTTCCTTATTATTTAAAAGAAAAGTGTTGACAGAAGGGCGTTTTTTATGATATATTATAATTCAGCCGTGGAGAGGTGTCCGAGCGGTTTAAGGAGCTGGTCTTGAAAACCAGTGACTCGAAAGAGCCATGGGTTCGAATCCCATCCTCTCCGCCAACACCTTTAATGGTGAATTAAATATTAAAACGAGACGTTACATTTGGAGAAGTACTCAAGTGGTGACGAGGCGCCCCTGCTAAGGGCGTAGGCTGGCTCAAAACTGGCGCGAGGGTTCGAGTCCCTCCTTCTCCGCCAAAAACACCGTCGGACAAAAGTCCGGCGGTATTTTTTTACCGATGTTTTAAATATAAAAATAAACCGGCAGGGAATTTACTGCCGGTTTTTTTATTATTCCATTTTGCTTTTTATAAAAGAAGCGGCTTCTTTTGGGTCCTTGCCGGAAACCCAGGCAAATTCGCCGAAAACCATTTTTTCCGCTCTCTGCATAATTGTTTCATCGCTGCTGCGGAGTTTTTTGCCTTTTGCAAAAAGTTCCTTTTTATGATGATAGATATTTTTCAGAAGCAGAAGAACTTCGGAGAAAGAAGTGTTTTCGAGAGTTTTGCGGAAAACTTCAATTCTTTCCTTATCATTTTTGTTCCATTCCGGATTTTCTCCGGAAACGATATCCAAAGTTCCAAGGATCTCCTCTTCGGAAAGAAGCTCTCTTGAATGGTTGGAAAGCGTGGGGCTGTCAACAGGTACAGAAAGACTTGAGCGAAGATCGAAAACCGGCTGCAGGATATAATATTCCTTTTTGCCGGAGCCGTAATCACGGATGCATATATCATCAATACGGCAGACTCCGCTTGTTCCATAGACAAAGACATGACCTTTTTCCAACATCAAAATCGTTCCTTCCATTCCGGTTTTGTTAAGAGTATGGTGCCAAAGATTTGATTCGTTATCTGGTACTTCAATTATAGCATAAAGGTTCGAAAAATGTCATAGGCTTTTTTAACAAAACAGAGAAATTTTTAACGAAAAAAGTCAGAAATCAAGTTCAAAAAGGCCGTCACGGTTGCAGAAGAAAAAGATTTTTCCTTTTCCGCAAAAAGGAAAACGAACTTCGGCTTCCTGCTCCGGATAAAGCTTTTTGATCTGTATGCCGTCATAGGTGATATATGCGGCGAAGGAGATATAATGTTCCTTTGTCATGGGGTGGAAAAAACGTATGAAAACATCGTTTTCAGGTCTTTCGATTTCGAAAGAACCGTTTTCCGCTTTTTCTGCGGAAAGAGCGGGAAGCTTTATTCCGCAGCAGGAAAAAGAACCTTCACCCAGGGCGGAAATTATGTTTCCGCATACAGGGCAGACGTAAAATTTTGTTTTACGGATATTACCGGCACGGTTTTTATTAACGATATTTTCTCCGGAAAGCAGTTCCGCAACCGAGACTCCGAGAGCAGCTGAAAGAGGTTCCAGAAGAGTTATATCAGGAAGGCCTTTTTCCGTTTCCCATTTTGAAATGGTTTTATCCGAAACGGAGATTATTTCTCCGAGTTGTTTCTGAGTAAGATTTTTGCTTTCCCGAAGTTCTTTTATTATTTTTCCGTTTATATAAGACATAAAAAATCACTCCTTCTATGGTTTAGAGGTTATCATATTTAGAAAAATCAGGCAACCTATGAAAAGTAGAACTTATGTAAAACAAAGGTAAAAAGCGATTTTTTGAAATATAACAACGATTATGGGTATAATTTTATAAAAAACTATTGCAAAAAGGGGAAAAATACTTTATTATTTATAGTGTAAAAAAATGCGCTAATGCGCTTAATTTTAGGAGGATTAACTTATGGTTTCTGCAGGCGATTTCAGAAACGGTGTTACTTTTGATGATAACGGTGATGTATATCAGATCATCGAATTCCAGCACGTAAAACCCGGCAAAGGTGCAGCATTCGTACGTACCAAAATCAGAAACGTTATTACCGGTGCAGTAGTTGAACGTACTTTCAACCCTACCGATAAATTCCCGACCGCATTTATCGAAAGAAAAGAAATGTCTTACAGCTACACCGACGGCGATCTTTATTACTTCATGGATCCCGAATCTTTTGAACTTATCCCGATCGAAGAAAGCCTTCTCGGCGATTCCTTCAAATTCTGCAAAGAAGAAGACGTTTGCCGTATCCTTTCTTACAAAGGCAAAGTTTTCGGTCTTGAAGCACCCAACTTCGTAACTCTCGAAGTAACCGAAACCGAACCCGGCGTTAAAGGCGATACTGCAACCAACGTAACCAAACCCGCAACCGTTGAAACGGGCGCAAACGTTAAAGTTCCGCTCTTCATCAACGAAGGCGACAAAATCCAGATCGATACCAGAACCGGTGAATACATCGGTAGAGCTTAATCTGATCTGAAAATTTTAAAAAATCTTTACGGCAAAGGAGAAAAAACAATGACTATTGCTGAAAAAGTTGCACATCTC
>JAZUAX010000027.1:0-8001 GCA_045638185.1 Oscillospiraceae bacterium
ATATCCCCACCGATAATACCGCAGCTTCCTGCACCGAAACCATTGCGAACGTTGCAATTCCTGCAGGAACTCCTATCGTAGCAGGTGAATCCGGTATCTGCGGCGGATGCGGTGTTGCAACCCTTTCCATCGATTACTTTGATATCGGATATGCAGCAGGCCTTATGGCATACGAAATTCTTGTAAACGGCGCTAACCCCGGCGAAATGGAAATCCAGTATGCTCCCGAAGTTCAGAAACTCTTCAACGAAGCAAACTGCACCGCTCTCGGAATCACCGTTCCGGAAGATTACGCACCTCTCGGCTGATAAAGCCAATCATTATTAACCATTCGGAGGCAAATTAAATGCTCGACATTACCACTCTTTTAAATGCATTTCCCGGCTATATCGCCCAGGGTGCAATTTGGGGAATAATGGCTCTTGGCCTGTACATTTCGTACAGGCTTTTGGAGTTTTCCGACCTTACTGTTGACGGTTCCTTTGCAACCGGCGCAGCTGTTACCGTTATGCTCATAATCATGGGCTGGCCTGCATGGGCGGCAATGATTGTTGCTGTTGTTGCAGGAATGCTTGCCGGACTTGTTACCGGTCTTCTTCACACAATGCTCGGTATCGCGCCTATCCTCGCAGGTATCCTTACCCAGATCGCTCTTTATTCCATCAACCTTCATATCCTCGGCAACAAACCGAACCAGGCTGTTTCCGTAGATAAATATGACCTTATTCTTTCTCTTCGTACCGTTAACGAAGCGATCATTATCGCCCTTATCTTTGCTGCAGCACTTATCGCTGCTTTCTATTGGTTCTTCGGAACCGAAGCAGGTTCTGCAATCCGTGCAACCGGCTGCAACCAGGCAATGGCCAAAGCACAGGGAATCGACATCAATTTCTGCAAAGTTTTTGCTCTTGCTCTCTCCAACGGAATCGTTGCTCTTTCCGGCGGTCTTCTTGCACAGTACCAGGGCTTTGCAGACGTTGCCATCGGCCGAGGCGCAATTGTAATCGGTCTTGCTTCCATCATCATCGGTGAAGTTCTTGCAGAAGCATTCTTCGGAAAACACATGACCTTCTGGCTTTGCCTTTCCTCCGCAGTAATCGGCGGTATCCTTTATTACATCATCATGGGCGTTGTTCTCTGGCTCAAGCTCCCCACCAACGACATGAAACTTTTCACCGCAATTATCGTTGCTATTTTCCTTGCAGTTCCTTATCTTAAAAAGAACTTCAAAAACTCCTTCCTCCGCCTTAAATTAGCGGAAAGAAAACGTGAAAAGGAGGCAGGAAAGAATGCTTGATTTAAAAGGAATCAAAAAAACTTTCAACCCCGGTTCCATAACCGAGAAAAAGGCCCTTCAGGGAATTGATCTCCACCTTGATGACGGAGATTTTGTTACCATAATCGGCGGCAACGGCGCAGGAAAATCCACCCTGCTCAACGCAATTGCCGGTGTATGGCCCATTGACGAAGGTTCCATCCATCTTGCCGGACAGGACGTTACTGCTGTTCCGGAACACAAAAGAGCCGCTCTTCTCGGCCGTGTTTTCCAGGACCCCATGACCGGTACCGCAGCAAATATGCAGATCGAAGAAAACCTTGCTCTTGCCGCCCGCCGCGGTAAAAAACGCGGACTTGGCTGGGAAGTTACCAAAGCAGAAAGAGAGCATTATCATGATATGCTGGTTTCTCTTGACCTTGGTCTTGAGGACAGACTTTCCGCAAAGGTCGGCCTTCTTTCCGGCGGTCAGCGCCAGGCTCTTACCCTTATGATGGCAACCATGGTAAAACCGAAACTTCTTCTCCTTGATGAACACACCGCAGCTCTTGACCCCAAAACCGCAGCAAAAGTTCTGGAGATCACCGATAAAGTCATCAACGAAAACAAGCTCACCGCTCTTATGATCACCCATAACATGAGCGACGCGATCAAACACGGAAACCGTCTTATCATGATGAACGAAGGCAAAATCGTCTATGATGTTTCCGGCGAAGAGAAGAAAAATCTTACCGTTGAAGACCTTATGAAAAAATTCAGCGAAGTCGGCGGACATTTTTCCGACCGCGCTATCCTTGGATAATTCCTTTCATTTCCTCTATATTTTTCATTCAAAAACCCCGTGCTCAAGAAAGTGCGGGGTTTTTGCTTTTTGTTGTTGACGGAAAATTTTTCCGGTGTTATTATAACTGTATCTAACTTGAAAGAGGATTTTAAAAAGATGAAAAAGCTTGTTTCTTTGATTTTTATGATTTTGCTTGCGCTTTGTTTTTCCGTAACGGCGTTTGCAGGAAGCGTTTCCGGACTTTGCGGCGCATATAACGGCGGAAGAAACATTGAATGGTCCCTTGATCTTGAAGAGGGCACCCTTCATATAGATGGATCCGGCCAGATGGCGGATTTCAGCGAAGAAGAACCCGCTCCCTGGTATGATTACAGGGAATTTATCAGAAAAGTTGAATATGAGGGCGGAATCGAACGCATAGGCAACTATGCTTTCAAAGATTGTTCCAACATCACCGGAACGATCACTTTTCCGGATAACCTTCATTATATCGGCGACCATGCTTTTGAGAACTGCACAGGTTTTACCGGAGATCTTGTAATTCCGGCAAGCTATTCCATTGGAAAAGCTGCTTTTAAAAACTGCACCGGTTTTTCCGGCGACCTTGTAATCGAAAACTGCCATGACCTTATTGACGACGAAGCCTTTATGAACTGCAGCGGTTTTAAAGGCACACTTGTTCTCGGAAGAAAACTCAACAACGGCTCCGAAAGAATCGGCGCAAGAGCTTTTATGAACTGCACCGGTTTTGAAGATAAAGCAATTGTTCCCTATATGATAAAACATATCGGAAACAACGCTTTTACAAACTGCGGGGTTGACAGTTTCTTCTTTTATTCCGGTCCTCCGGAACTTGAGGAAGGATATAAAAAAAATCCTCCCTTCGATCCGGAATATGATACGATTTACCGTTTTTCCGAAAGCGCATATTGGAAAACCGGTGAAGGAAAACCTTGGCATGGATATACCCTTAAAGAAAACACAAGGGATATAGTTTCCGGTTATTGCGGAGGTTATAACGGTTTTAATCTTACCTGGAGATTGGACTGCAACGAGATCCTTGTTATAAGCGGCGAAGGCCCGATGTCAAACTATTATCCCAAAAACGGCGAATATGCTCCCTGGTATAATTACGCCGTAAGGGGTATTATCGTTGAAGAGGGCGTTACCACCATAGGCGACGGCGCATTTTACGGTCTTACCCACGTTAACAACGGAACAATTTCTCTTCCGAGCACTCTTGAAAAAATCGGAAACAACGCCTTTGAAAACTGCTGGAACTATTCCGAAAGCATTGTTATTCCGGAAAACGTAACCAGCATCGGCCACTATGCTTTTTCCAGCTGCGAAAGAATGAGCGGCGCCCTTGTTCTTCCGGAAACCCTCACCTTTATCGGTGCGGGCGCTTTCCAGAACTGTAAAAATCTTTCCGCTTCGATTGTTTTCCCCGAAAGACTTCAGGAAATCAGCTATGATGCTTTCCTTGGCTGCAGCGTAAACGATTATTATTTCCTTAACGTTTTTGCCGATCCGGTTATTCAGTCCGCATCTTCCGAAAGACCGAGCTTCGATTCCTGGGATAAGCTCCATTTCGGAAAAGGTTTTGCGATCGATGAAAACCAGTGGCAAGGATATTATGCGGATAACGTTTATGCGGACGCAGTAATCGATTCCGGTAACTGCGGCGCAATGGGCGAACAGCTTGAAGTTCAGTGGAAAATTACCGCCAGCGGAACGCTCATCATCAGCGGAACCGGAAGAATGGAGGACTTTGAAAAAAAATATATTTCTTACCAGTGGGGCTGCACCGCACCCTGGTATGAATATAACAACCAGATAAGAACTATTGTAATCGAGGACGGAGTCCAATATATCGGCGATTACGCTTTTTACCGACTTTACAATGCAACATGTGAACTTGTTCTTCCGGAAAGCTTAACCGAAATCGGTGATTATGCTTTTGATCTGTGCTATAATCTTTACGGTGAACTCGAACTTCCGATAAGTCTTACCGCAATCGGAGATTACGCTTTTGAAGGCTGCTATAATCTTACCGGACATCTTATTGTTCCGGATTCCGTTACCACACTCGGGGAAGGCGCTTTCAACGCCTGCAAAGGATTCGACGGAATACTTTATATTTCCGATAACCTTGAAACTATAGAAAAATATACATTCGGCGGATGTTTTAATCTTACCGGTAAACTTACCATTCCCGAAGGAATTAAAGCAATCGGCAGCCAGGCTTTCCAAAACTGCAAAAAGCTTACCGGTAATCTTATTATTCCCAATTCCGTTGAAACAATCGGAGACGGCGCATTTGAAAGCTGTTGCGGTCTTGACGGAGAACTTACTATCGGAACCGGAGTCAAAACAATCGAGAACGGTGCTTTCAGATACTGCGTAAATCTTAAGGGCGATATCATAATTCCGGATAACGTAACCTCTCTCGGAAACTATGTTTTTGAATTCTGCAACAGTTTTGACGGAAAAATTGTAATCGGAAGCGGAATTAACCGTTTGTACGGTTATGTCTTCAAAGAATGTGAAAACGTTGAAGAAGAAGTTTATATTCCCGCAAACATAAGATATATCGGATATAGAGCCTTCCTTGACTGCGGCGGAAAATATTACACCTTTGAATGGGATCCGCCTATTCTTATTTATGGGGCAGAAGATGAATACGCTTCCTTCAATGCAGAGTATGACCATATTATTTATCCCGAAGATAACCTCGACTGGAATCTTACGGACGGAAAATGGATGGGATATAACGTTGGAAGAGGCGAACCGGAAATAACCTTTGTTTACGGCGACCTTAACGGTGACGAAGATGTAAACGTTACCGACGTTTATATCGCAAGACTTATTTCCGCAAAACTTTTTGATGCAGACAAAAACCAGAAACTTGCCGGTGACGTTAACGGCGACGGAAAAATCAACGTAATTGACGCAAACCTTATCCGCAAATTTGCGGCAACTATCATCAGCAAATTCCCGGTTGAGGAATAATATAAAAAAGCTCCCTGCAAAGGCAGGGAGCTTTTTTTGTTTTATCCTAAACTTATGCTGTCAATCAGCGCCAGTTCTTCTTTTGTGAAAAATGTGTTTTCCGCAGCTTTGATGTTATCAAGTATCTGTTCCGGTTTTGATGCGCCGATAAGCACACTGTTTACAATTCCATCGCGCAGGACCCAGCTTAGTGCCATTTGTGCAAGGCTTTGCCCGCGCTTTTCTGCCAGTTTATTCAGGCGGCAAATCTTATCCAGCTTTTCTTCCGTAAGAACGTTTTCTTTGAGGAAACGTCCATCGGTAACAATTCGGCTGTCTGAGGGAACACCGTTCAGATAACGGTCTGTAAGAAGACCCTGGGCAAGGGGTGAAAATGCAATTATGCCTTTCCCGAGTTTTTCGGCCGTTTTCTTAAGGCCGTTGTTTTCGATAGTGCGATCGAAAATTGAATAGCGGTTCTGGTTTATGACAAACGGAACTTTCAGTTCGCTGAGAATTTTTGTCGCTTCTTCAAGAGTTTCTCCGTCATAATTGGAAAGACCGACATAAAGCGCTTTTCCGGATTGAACAGCGCTTGCAAGCGCGCCCATGGTTTCTTCAAGAGGTGTTTCCGGATCCATTCTGTGGTGATAGAATATATCGACATAGTCTGTTCCAAGTCTTTTAAGGCTTTGGTCAAGGCTGCTCAGAAGATATTTCCTGCTTCCCCAATCTCCATAAGGCCCCGGCCACATCCAATAGCCGGCCTTTGTTGAAATAACAAGCTCATCGCGATATGCGGAAAGTTCCTCTTTAAGAATCTTTCCGAAATTTATTTCTGCTGCTCCCTCCGGAGGACCATAGTTGTTCGCAAGGTCAAAATGTGTAATTCCGTTATCAAAAGCAGTAAAGCACATCTGCTTCATATTATCATAGTGTGCGGTGTCACCAAAATTATGCCACAGTCCAAGAGATATTGCCGGAAGCTTTAAACCGCTTTTTCCAAGGCGATTATATGGCATGGAATCATAGCGTGTTTCTGATGCAGAATACATATTTTTTCTCCTTCGGTTTTTATATTTTTATTTAAGAAGATTCTATCACCTGCCGAAATATAAATCAAGAAAAAATCTTTTCCTTAAAAACCTCGCAAATATGTCCAAAAACAGCGGCAAATAAACACTTTCTGCTATTTTTCATTATAAATCCGTCATTTGTTTAAATAAATTTGCTTTAATTCAATCTTTTTTCAATTATTTTTGCAAGTTTATTAAATAAATCTTGCATTTTTCATTTAAAGATGATACAATACAAAAGTTCGAATATAAACACCGAAACAACATAACGGAGAATTTAATGAAAGCTAAAACAAAACTTTCCCTTGCGGTACAAATTTTTATCGCCCTTGGACTTGGAATTATTGCCGGTCTTATTTTTCTTGCTTTTAACAGGGCAGACCTTGCGGTTGCATATGTTAAACCCCTTGGAACAATTTTTCTTAACCTTATAAAATTTATTGTTGTTCCGATAGTATTAAGTTCCATTATTTGCGGCGTTATTTCTATGAAGGATATTCACAAAGTGGAATCCATCGGAATAAAAACCGTGCTTTATTATCTGGTAACAACATCTTTTGCAATCGGCATCGGTCTTTTTGTTGCAAATTGCTTTAAGGGACTTTTCAAAACCCTCGGAACTTCCAATCTTTCCTACGATGTTTCTGCGCAAAGCAATTTCATGGATACTCTTATCGGAATTTTCCCTTCCAACATCATCAGCCCCATGCTGGAAGCAAATATGCTTCAGGTTATTGTTATTGCGTTGTTCTTTGGCTTTGGAATTATTCTTGCCGGAGAAAAAGGCGAACCCCTTGCAAAAGCGGTTTCCAGCCTTTCTGACGTAAGCCTTGTTATTATGGATCTTATCTTAAAGCTTTCTCCCGTTGGTGTTTTTTGTTTAATTACTCCTGTTGTTGCAGAAAACGGTCCTAAAATTCTCGGATCTCTGGCAACCGTTCTTTTAACCGCATATCTCTGCTATGCAGTTCATGCTGTTTTGGTTTATTCCAGCACCGTAAAACTTCTTGGAAAAATAAGCCCGATCCGATTCTTTAAAGAGATGGCTCCGGCAATGGCCTTTGCCTTTTCCAGCGCATCTTCCGTCGGCACTTTGCCTTTGAACCTTGAATGCACCGAAAAACTTGGCGCAAGAAAGGATATAGCAAGTTTTGTTCTTCCTCTCGGTGCAACTATCAACATGGACGGTACCGCAATTTATCAGGGCGTCTGCGCGGTGTTTATTGCCGCTTGTTACGGTATTGAACTTACTCTTCCGCAGATGCTTACCATTGTTCTTACCGCAACTCTTGCTTCCATTGGTACTGCAGGTGTTCCAGGTTCCGGAATGGTTATGCTTGCAATGGTGCTCCAAAGTGTCGGTCTTCCGGTGGAGGGAATTGCGCTTGTTGCCGGTGTTGACCGTATTTTTGATATGGGACGTACTGTTGTAAATATTACCGGCGACGCAGCCTGCACCGTTATTGTCAGCAGCCTTGAAGACAGAAAAGAAGCAAAAAAACTTGCTTAAAAAAGAAAAACCCCGCCTTTTCAGGCGGGGTTTATTTTTTGCTTATTCAAGCAGTTTTTAAGGCTTATTTGCAAGCTTCGTAAACTGCTACGGAAACAGCAACGGTTGCGCCGACCATGGGGTTGTTGCCCATGCCGATAAGACCCATCATTTCTACGTGTGCGGGAACGGAAGAGGAACCTGCGAACTGTGCGTCGGAATGCATACGGCCCATGGAGTCGGTAAGACCAAAGGAAGCAGGGCCTGCAGCAACGTTACCCGGATGAAGGGTACGGCCGGTGCCGCCGCCGGAAGCAACGGAGAAATATTTTCTGCCGTTTCCAACTGCCCATTTCTTATAGGTACCTGCAACAAGGTGCTGGAA
>JAZUAX010000028.1:0-15091 GCA_045638185.1 Oscillospiraceae bacterium
CATGGCTACGAACCGACTTGGAGCACCTCTTGATATGCCCATGAGCCAGGAACGAACTTCCGCTTACGACATTGTAAACACTTTCAGCGGCGCTCAGCTTGCAAAAATCCTTTATGATTATGGCGAAGAAAAATTCACTCCCAGAATTGTAAATGCTATTATTGATGCAAGAGCGGTCAAACCGATTGAAACAACCACAGAGCTTGCGGATATCGTCAAAAACGCTTATCCGGCAGCAGCAAGAAGAGGAAGCAACGGACATCCCGCTCGTCAGACTTTCCAGGCTATCCGAATCGCAACAAATGGTGAACTTGATCGGCTTTCGGAAGCTCTTGACAGAGTTTTTGACAGACTTGCTTCCGGCGGAAGATTTGCAATAATAACCTTCCATTCCCTTGAAGACAGAATGGTCAAAAGAGCTTTTGCTGAATATACAAAAGGCTGTACTTGCCCTCCGGAATTTCCGGTTTGTGTCTGTGGAAAAACTCCCAGAGGAAAGCTTACAACAAGAAAACCCATTGAAGCTACCAAAGAGGAACTTGAATATAACCATAGAAGCAGAAGTGCAAAACTTCGGGTAATTGAAAAACTTTGAGTTTGAGGAATTTTAAAAATTTTGAAAGGGGAATAAGTTTTGACTGAGGTTGCTTATAATCTTGAAACTTTTGCAGGAAAAACTGCGGAACAACAGGATAAAGAACTTAAAACAAGTTCGCTTAGAATAATAGAAAACCGCCGCAAAGCAAAAGTTGTTGCCCCGGTTAAAATAATCCTTGCAAGCATAATGGCCCTTACTATTTCAATAGTAATGATTTACAGCCAGGTCGTTCTTACCGAACTTACCAGCGAAGTAAGCTTTTATGAAAATCAGATTACCGAACTTAACACCGAATATGTCAGACTTCAGGGTGAACTTGAAGCAATAACTTCAATCAAAACCCTTGAGGAAGCGGCGGAAACAAAGCTTGGCCTTACCAAAATCGATTCCAGTCAGGTCGAATATGTAAGCCTTACGGGAATTGATGAAATTTCCGTTGCCCACACAGGCGGAAAATATCTCATAAAAGAATATTGGGATAATTTTGTAAATTTTATTGCGGAATACTTGCCGTTCTGAAATAATAATATGTTTATGTAGCGCCGCTGCGTTTTAATGTCAGTCGGCGCTGTCTTCATAATTGGGGATATACCCGAAAAAGGAAGAAAACTTGGTGAAAGGAGAAAATTGTGCAGAAAAATGAGTAAATCACCGAGTGTAATTATAAAAACAAGAATAATTTTTGCAGGTATCATTGTAGTTTTATGCTTTTTGGGACTTATCGGACGCCTGTTTTATATCCAGATTGTTGAATCGGAGGAATATCAGCGCCAGGCGGCGGAGATTCAGCTTTCCGTAACCCAGATAGCTGCTAACAGAGGAA
The DNA here is from genome assembly GCA_045638185.1 of Oscillospiraceae bacterium. Lineage (GTDB taxonomy): Bacteria > Bacillota > Clostridia > Oscillospirales > Ruminococcaceae > UMGS1668. The sequence continues at coordinate 1,422 of JAZUAX010000028.1, forward strand.
CCATTTATGATTCCAACGGAAACAAACTTGCAATGAGCTCCACAGCATGGACCATCTGTATTGCTCCAAACTACATAGAAAGTGAAACCGATAAGGAACTCATCATTTCCGGACTTTCGGAAATTCTTGGAGTAAGCGAAACTTTTCTCCGCGAACAATGCGGAAGAAACACCCTTTATGCGGCTATCAAAGCAAGGGTAAGCAAAGATATCGTTGAGGAAGTAACCGCTTTTGCAACAAACAACGGCGTTTCCAGATGCATTTTTGTTGAAGAAGATGTTTCAAGAAAATATCCTTACGAAAATTTTGCAGCTTCCGTAATCGGTTTCGTAAACTCCGAATATGTCGGTTCCTATGGACTTGAATCCTATTACGATGAAATTTTAAGCGGAACTCCGGGCAAACTTGTTTCTGCGCAGGATTCCTGGGGACAGAAGATGCCTTTTGAATATGACGAACTCTATTCTTCTGAAGACGGCAACAGTATTGTTACCACCATTGATGAAGGCATTCAGTATTTTGTTGAAAAACACCTTGAGCTTGCGGTAAAAGAACACGACGTTCAGCAGAGAGCAGCATGTATTGCAATGGATCCGAACACAGGAAAGATCCTTGCAATGGCAACAAAAGGCGACTTTGACCCCAACAGCTATACAACTCTTCCGGATTCCGTAAGGGAAGAAATTCAGAAACTTCCGGAGGATGAACAGGGAGCCGCAACAACTCAGGCACAATATGATATGTGGCGAAACAAGGCCGTTTCCGACCCTTATGAGCCGGGCTCGGTATTCAAGATCATAACCCTTGCGGCGGCGCTTGACACCAATACAACCACTCTCGGTGACAATTTCAGCTGCATAGGTTATGCAAATGTTGCAGACAGAAAAATTTCCTGCTGGAAAACTTATGGCCACGGCGACCAGACTCTTGCGGATGCTGTACAGAACTCCTGCAACCCTGCTTTCATACAGATAGGCAAAAATATGGGAATAGAAAATTTCCAGAATTATTTTGAGGCCTTTGGACTTACCGAAAAAACAAATATAGATCTTCCCGGCGAAGCGGCAAGTATCTATCATACGAAAATGACAGAAATGAACCTTGCATCAAGCTCCTTTGGCCAGACTTTTAAAGTAACCCCCATTCAGCTTATAACTGCGGTTTCCGCTGCCGTAAACGGAGGATATCTTTATGAACCATATCTCGTCCAAAAAGTTATTTCCTCTGACGAAAGTGTTGTTGAAGAATATGGCCCCACTCTTGTCCGCCAGGTAATTTCCGAGCAGACTTCCGAAACCGTAAGAGAAATTCTCGAAACGGTTGTAAGCGACGGTTCCGGACGCACAGCGGCAGTTCCCGGTTATAAAATCGGAGGCAAAACCGGTACATCCGAAAAACTTGACCAGCTTTCAAAAGAGGGAGAAGTTGAAGCTTATGTTTCTTCCTTCCTTGCGGTTGCTCCGGCTTATGATCCTCAGATAGTTATTCTTCTGCTTCTTGACGAAGCGCAGATGGAAAACCCTTTTGGTTCCGTTGTTGCTGCTCCGGTAGTAGGTGCAATGCTCGGTGATATCCTTCCTTATATGGGAATTGAACCGAATTATACCGAAGCAGAACTTGAGGCTATGACCGGAAAAGTAAAAGATGTAACGACCCAGCTTGTTCACGACGCAATGACCGTTCTTCGTCTTCAGGGTTATTCAGTAACCATTGTTGGCGAAGGTTCAACAGTTATCGCGCAGTCTCCGGAAGCAAATTCACAGCTTTCGGCAGGCGGAACAATAACCCTTTATACAGATGAAAGCCTTATCCCGAAAGAAATCGAAGTTCCGGATGTTGCCGGAATGAGTGTTACCGAAGTAAACAACGCGATTATCGGAGCGGGACTTAAACTTAAACTTATCGGTGTTTCCGAATCCGCAACCGACCAGGTGGCATACAGCCAGAATCCTGCCGCAGGCGAAAAAGTAATGCCGGGAACAATAATTGAAGTCAGCTTTACAATAAATTCCGATGAACCGGAAGAAAGCGAAGGCTGATTATAGAAATATTCAATCGGAGGTGATCCCTTGCTTTTATCCGAACTTTTAAAAGATGTTGAATATACCGGAAAATTTGAAGATATTGAAATAAAAGACGTTACAGGAGATTCCAGAAGGGTTGAGCCGGGTTTTGTTTTCGTCTGTATAAAAGGCGGAAATATCGACGGACATGAATATGCCGCTGCCGCAAAGCGTAACGGAGCTTCGTGGATAGTTGCAGAAAGGGATACCGGAGTTGATGAGCAGATAATTGTTCCGAACAGCCGCGCAGCTTATGCAAAAATGTGCGCGAATCTTAACGGAAACCCTGCTGAAAAAATGAAGCTTATCGGTGTTACCGGAACAAACGGAAAAACAACCATAACTTATCTTATAAAACATATTCTTGAGTCCGCTGGAAAAAAAGTCGGCCTTATCGGAACTATCCAGAACCTCATAGGAGATATTTCTCTTCCGGCAAAATATACCACTCCTGATGCGGCGGAACTCCATGTTATTTTTTCAAGAATGGCAAACGCCGGCTGCGAATATGTGGTAATGGAAGTTTCCTCCCAGGCTCTTGATCAGAAACGCGTTGAAGGTTGTCACTTCAATACTGCTGTTTTCACAAATCTTACTCAGGATCACCTGGATTATCATGGAACGATGGAAAATTATTTCGATGCAAAAAAAGAACTTTTCCGAAATTGCGAAAAAGCCGTTGTCTGCATTGATGATAATTACGGAAAACGCCTTTGCTCCGAACTTTCCATTCCGGTTTCAACTGTTTCAATCGGTGATATTTCCGCTGATTATACTGCGCACGATGTTAAAAACCATTCCGACGGCTGTAAATTTGCAATGGTCGGAACGGGAAATATCGGAAGAGTTGATTTTTCGATGCCCGGAAAATTTTCCGCTTCAAACGCAATGCTTGCGGCCGCGGCGGCAATGAACTGCGGACTTTCCTTTGAGGAGGCCGTTGAGGGACTTAACACTTGTCCCGGAGTTAAAGGAAGGGTAGAAGTTATCCATAAAGGCGATTTTACAGTAATCAGAGATTTTGCTCACGGACCCGACGCGCTTGAAAAAGTTCTGGATTCCATAAAAGAATGTGCCGAAGGAAAAATAATAACCCTTTTTGGCTGCGCAGGAAACCGCGATAAAACAAAACGTCCGAAGATGGTAAATGCCGTTGCGGCAAAATCCGATTTTATGATCCTCACAAGCGATAACCCCCGCCATGAGGCAGTTGAGGAAATTGCAAAGGATACTCTTCCGGCGATTGAAGAATGCGGAGTACCTTATTATTATGAACCTGACCGCTTTAAAGCCATCAGGTGGGCGGTTGAACATTGTGAAAAAGGCGATGTTCTCCTCCTCGCGGGAAAGGGTCACGAGGATTATCAGGTTCTCGATTTCGGAACCGTTTATTTTGATGAAAAAGTAATTGTAAAAAACTTCATTGAAGAACTTGAAAAATAAAAACGGAAAGGGGAATGGATTTTGCTTCCGTTAAAACTTAAAGAAATTGCAGAAGCTATCGGTGCAAAAACAAAAACCGAAATTCCCGATATTGAAATCACAAATATCTGTACGGATTCGAGAGATGTCCGTCCGGGAAGCATTTTTGTTGCGCTTTGCGGCGAAAGATTTGACGGACACGCATTTGTCAAAACCGCAATGGAAAACGGTGCGCTCTGGGCTGTTGTTCAGAAAGAAGGGGATTACGGAACCGATAATCTTCTTTTTGTAAACACAACCCGTCAGGCTTTCCTTGATATTGCCGGTCTTTATCGCAGCAAATTCAGCCCCAAGGTTATTGCTGTAACCGGTTCCGTCGGAAAAACCACCACAAGGGAAATGATTGCTTCCGTTGTAAAAAGCGAGTATAAGACCCTTAAAACCGAAAATAATCTTAATAATGAAGTAGGCGTCCCCAAAACAATTCTCGAACTTGACGAAAGCATTGAGGCAATGGTTCTTGAATTCGGAATGGTAAATCTTGGCGAGATCAGAGAGCTTACCGTTCCCGCTAAACCGGATATTGCGGTTATAACATGTATCGGAACCTGCCATATAGAAAACCTTGGTTCGAGGGAAAATATAAAGAAAGCAAAATTCGAAATTGTCGAAGGTCTTAAAAAAGGCGGAACCCTTTTGCTTAATAAAGACAACGACATGATGAAAGATATTTGTCTTCCGGACTATAATGTGGTATACTATGCTGTCGGAGATGCTTCTGCAGATATCCGTGCAAAGGATATTGTTGAAAGAAACGGTGAAACCGATTTCGTAATTGTCTGCGAAAGCGGCGAATATTCCGCACATATCCCTGCTATGGGTGAGCACAACGTTCTCAACGCTCTTGCAGGTTTCGGCGCAGGTGTTGCTGCAGGAATCAGGCCGGAACAATGCGCAATGGCTCTTGCAAACTTCAAAAACACCGGAATGCGCCAAAAAGTGCAGATTTGCCGTGGCGTAACAGTTGTTGAAGATTGTTATAACGCAAATCCGGATTCAATGAAAGCAGCTATGAGTACTCTCGGTGCTCAGAAACTCCAGGATGGTGCTCGGAAAATAGCGGTGCTCGGAGATATGCTCGAACTTGGAACCGTGGCCGAAAGTTCCCATATTGAGACCGGAAGAATTGCTGCAGAAAACGCAGATGTTCTTCTTTGTTTCGGTGAACTTTCCAAACTTATGGTTTCCGGAGCAAAAGAAAAAGGAATGGAAAACGCATTTCATTTTGAAAGCAAGGAAGAACTTGCAAAACTCCTCAGAAAAACCGCAAATCCCGGAGATATGGTCTGGCTTAAAGCCAGCCGCGGAATGCGCTTTGAAGATATTGCCGAAGCATTTTACGAAGAAACATAAAACGGAGGAATTTATATGCAGATAGCGATCATCGCTTTTGTTGCGTTTGTAATAGCGGCTCTTTCTGGATATTGGCTTATCCCTGCTTTAAGAAAACTTCATTTCGGACAGAGCATTCTCGAAATAGGACCTAACTGGCATAAGGAAAAAGAAGGCACTCCTACTATGGGCGGAATTATGTTTATAATCGGTATTCTCGCTGCAAGTTGCCTCGCATTTTTCTTCCTTGCAGATGCCCCCGCAACAGAAAAAATAAAATACGGCAGCGGTCTTGTTATGGCGCTTGGATATGGTCTTCTCGGATTTATTGATGACTACACCAAAATTGCAAGAAAACAGAACGAAGGCCTTACGGCAAAACAGAAACTTATCGGTCAGGTCCTTCTTGCGGTGATGTTCCTTGTAGGACTTCATATTTCGGGAACTCTTTCCACAACCCTTATCATTCCGTTTATCGGACAGCTTGATATCGGTTTCCTTTATTATCCTCTTGCCGTATTCATCATTGTTGGTGCTTCCAACGCTGTTAACCTTACCGACGGTATTGATGGTCTTTGCTCTTCTGTAACTTTTGTCTGCGCATGCGGATTTATCGTTATGGCGGCAATTCTTAAAAATACCGGAATGGGCTTTATGGCAGCGGCCCTTGCCGGCGGATGCGCAGGTTATTTCCTCTGGAACTGCCACCCTGCGAGAGTTTTTATGGGCGATACCGGTTCTCTCTTCCTTGGAGGAATGGTCTGTGCTCTTGCTTTCGGACTTAACATTCCGGTGATCCTTATTTTTGCAGGAATCATCTATGTAATCGAAACTCTTTCCGATATTATTCAGATCGGAAGTTATAAGATCCGCAAAAAACGCGTTTTCAAAATGGCACCTATCCACCATCATTTTGAAATGAGCGGTTGGAGCGAATGGAAAATTGTTATCGTATTTTGTCTTGTTGGCGCAATCGGCGCTGCAATTTCTGTTCTTGCGGTAACAATGCTTTAAAAAATCCCAAAACCCTTGGTTTTTAAGAAAGGCAGAAAATGAAAGCTATCACAATTGATCTGAACAGCTTCATACCGGTTGCGGCGGCAAAAGAGCGTATTTTTGAGCCGAAGCACAGACGGGGCAAAATTGATGCAACTTTCCTTGTGCTTGTTCTCGTTTTGCTTACCGTCGGTCTTGTAATGCTTTTTTCCGCAAGCCATGCCTTTGCTTTTTATAACGAAGGCAACAGCTTTTATTATATCGAGCGCCAGCTTTTCTTTGCGGTTGTGGGCGTTGCGGCAATGCTTTTTGTTTCACAGGTAAACTTTAAGATTCTTCAGAAATATTCGCTTCTGCTCTATGTGGGCGCTGTTGCTCTTTTGTTCATTGCGGATATTTTCATGCGCGACCAATACGGTTTCGCAAGATGGATCTATATAGGAAGCTTTTCCTTCCAGCCTTCGGAAATTGCAAAATTTGCGATAATCGTGCTTTTTGCACATTTTGCCGCGACAAATGCCGGAAAAATGCAGACTTTTAAATATGGCGTTATGCCTTTCGGTATTGCCCTTGGAATTGTTGCTTTGCTTGTTATTTTGAGCCGCCATCTTTCAGGTACCATTATCGTAGGTGCACTCGGAATTGCAATGATGTGGTTCGGCGGAACAAGGTTCCGTTATTTTGCGGTTTTGATCGGTATTGGTGTAGCATTTGTTGCTCTGATCATTTTCTTCCCCCAGTTCATGGCCTATACCGGTGACCGTGTTCAGGTTTGGCGCGATCCTTATTCTTATTACCACGAAGGCGGATTCCAAACCATACAGTCTCTTATCGCGATAGGTTCCGGCGGACTTTGGGGAGCAGGTCTCGGAAATTCAAGACAAAAATATCTTTATATTCCGGAACCGCAGAACGACTTTATTTTCCCTGTTGTCTGCGAGGAACTTGGTTTTATCGGTGCTTCACTGATTTTGATTCTTTTTGCACTTCTTGTAACAAGAGGATATATAGTTGCAATGCGCTGCCCGGATAAATTCGGTTCGCTTCTTGCGGCCGGATGTGTCAGCCATATCGGACTGCAGGTGCTTCTTAATATCGCCGTTGTAACCAACACAATACCTAATACCGGAATTTCGCTTCCGTTCTTCTCCTATGGCGGAACGGCGCTTCTGATGACTCTCGGTGAAATGGGAGTTGTGCTTTCCGTTTCAAAAAAATCCTCAATCCAGAAAAACTGACCGGAGGAAAATATGAAAATACTTTTTGCCTGCGGCGGAACTGCCGGACACATAAACCCGGCGATTGCCGTTGCGAATTATATGAAAGAATATGACCCGGAAACCGAGATTCTTTTTGCGGGAAATCCAAACGGAATGGAATCCAGAATTGTTCCAAATGCCGGCTATGATTTTGCTCCGATAAAGGTTCTTGGAATCCAGCGCAGAATTTCTCTGCATAACATCAAAAACAATATCAAAGCTCTCTGGTATCTTGCGGGAAGTTCCTCAAGAGCAAAAGAGATTATAAGCGGTTTTAAACCGGATATTGTAATCGGAACAGGCGGCTATGTAAGCGGACCCGTTGTCAGAAAAGCCGCATTGATGGGATATAAAACCATCGCAATGGAAAGTAACGCATTCCCCGGAATGACCACGAAACTTCTTGCAAAATATGTGGATAAAATTCTTCTCGACGTTGAGGAAAGTAAAAAATTTCTCCCGGAAGGAAAAGAATATATCGTTACAGGAAACCCTGTCCGCCAGGAGATTTTTACGGAGGACAGAAAAGCTGCAAGAGATTTTTACGGAATAGGCGACAGAATCTGCATTCTTTCTTTCGGTGGCAGCCTTGGTGCTCAAAGGCTTAACGAAGCGGTTTCCGAGCTTATGGCATGGCATCTCTCCGAAAGAAATTTTGTGCATATCCACGGTTCCGGTTCCTATTACGGACCTTCCTATTATTTCGATATGCTCAAGGAAAAAGGAATTGATGCTCATGAGCATGAAAACCTTATAATACGTGAATACATAAATGATATGCCCCGCTGTCTTGCTGCTGCAGATATCGTAATCTGTCGCTGCGGAGCTATGACCCTTGCAGAACTCAAAGCGGCAGGAAGAGCTTCTGTGCTCATTCCTTCGCCCAATGTTGCGGAAAACCACCAGTATCATAATGCAATGGTGCTTGCAAATCACAAAGCAGGCGTTGTAATTGAAGAAAAGGATCTTACCGGAGAACTTCTCTGCAAAACCATAAAAGAACTTACAGATTCTCCCGAAGAACTCAGAAAACTTTCCGAAAACGCAAAAAACCTTGCAATAACCGATGCGAACGAACGCATCAAAAAAGAAATTTTGGATCTTTACGAAAGATAAACGGCGAAAAATGAAGTTTAAATTCAGAAAAACGGACAAAAAACAAACCGAAGAAAGATTTGTGGATAGTACGAGAAAAAAACAGCGCAAAGCGGCAAAACGCCGCAAACTTACGCCGTTTTTAATTGTTGTGTCCGTTTTTATTTTTGCTGCCGCCCTTTATCTTTGTCTTACAATGCTTTTTAACGTTGACCGCATAATTATCGAGGGAAACACTCTTTATGAGGAAATGGACCTTATAAAAACTTCCGGAATCGAAAAAGGCGAGAACCTTTTTGAAGTTGATACTGCCTACGCCGAAGACAAACTCTATTCTGTTTACAGCTATGTGGAAGAGGTTGAGGTTAAACGCAGTTTTCCAAACGCTGTAACAATAACCATAACCGAGGCAACGCCTTTTTCCGTAATCGAAGAGGCTGACGGTTATACTCTTGTAAGTGCCGGAGGAAAGGTTCTGGAACGCGGATTGGAAGAAGTTCCTCATGGAATGCTTTCTGTTCGTGGACTCAGCACCGTTACAAGCACAGAGGACGATGTCAAACGCATGGAACTTATGAAAAAGATAATCAGTACCATGCAGAAGCTTGAAATGGAGGATTATGTTTTTCTCGATCTCAGCGATACTCTTGAAATTACGATGATTTATGATAACAGAGTTAAAGTGGATCTTGGAAACGAACTGGAAATGGAATATAAGCTTCAGTTTACTGATAAAGTTATTACCGAAAAACTTCCGAAAACAGGATATCAGCTTGTTAACGCTTCTGTTCCCGGAGAGGTTATGACAAAAGAAATGACTGTTTCTCCATGGGATTCTCTCGGAAGAATTTCCGGAACAGGATATGCGGACGAGGACGAAGAATAAAAAATGTTGAAAAACGGAGGAAATTTTTTCCTCCGTTTTTTGTCGAAAAAATTTAATTAAATATTATAAAAAATAATAATATAAACCTTGAAAAATCGAGCGAAAACTGATACTATTGTATATAGGATTATACTGTCCATTTTGAGGAAGTTAAAACGGAGGATAGTTAGATATGCAGATGAATTTTGACATGGATAATGAAACCGGTCGTGTTATCAATATAAAAGTTGTCGGTGTCGGCGGCGGCGGTGGTAACGCAGTTAACCACATGGTTGTAAGCGAAGTACAGGGAGTTGAATTTATTTCTCTCAACACCGACAGACAGGCTCTTATGAAATCCAAAGCAACAGTAAAAACCGTTATCGGCGAAAAAACCTGCAAAGGCGGCGGCGCCGGCGGTAACCCTGATGTTGGTCAGAGAGCAGGCGAAGAAAGCCGCGATGAAATCATGGCAGCTCTCAAAGGCGCACAGATGGTATTTGTAACCGCAGGTATGGGCGGCGGTACCGGAACCGGTTCTGCAGCAATTGTTGCAGAAGTTTCCCGCGAAATGGGCGCTCTTACCGTTGGCGTTGTAACCAAACCTTTTGCATTTGAAGGAAAACGCAGAATGGAACAGGCCGAAAGCGGAATCCTTGCTCTTCGTGATCATGTTGATGCACTTATCGTTATTCCAAACGAAAGACTTAAAGAAGTTTCCGAAACCAAGATCACTCTTATGAATGCTTTTGCACAGGCAGATGACGTTCTCCGTCACGGCGTACAGAGCATCAGCGACCTTATCAATATCGAAGGTTTCATCAACCTCGACTTCGCTGACGTTTGCAGCATTATGAGAGATGCCGGCGTTGCACATATGGGCGTAGGCCGCGCAACCGGTGAAGATAAAGCAGAAAAAGCAACCAAAGCTGCAATTTCCAGCCCGCTTCTCGAAACTTCCATCGATGGTGCACACAGAGCAATCGTTAACATTCTTGCTTCTCCCGATATCAGCATGGACGATGTCGATAAGGCTGCAACCATGGTAAGAGAAGCATGCGCAGACGATGTTAACCTCATCTTCGGTGTTGCTTTCGATGAAAACATGAATGACGAAATGGCAATCACCGTAATCGCAACCGGTTTTGACGATAACGGAATCAAAAAATCTTCCACCGGTTCTATCCCCGCATTTATGACCGGCTTCGGTGACGATGAACCCGCACCGGCAGAAGATACTTTCCTTGATCCTGATCTTATGTCCCTTTTCGGCAAAAAATAATTCAAAACATATTAAAAGGCTCTTCCTTTTCAGGAAGGGCCTTATTTTTGTAATATAAGTACCTTTTTTCTCATAAAATTTGGTGAGAAAGAAGGTGCTTTTTATTTCTACAGAAAGATATTCCGATTTTAACAGCATGATAGAACGCTATGAGCAGGAAATGAGAAAACTTTTTGCGGAAAAACAAAGAATGTCAGGCTCAGAAGAACCGGTTTTTGAAGTTATGGCTCCTTTGGAGAATCAAACTCCGATTGTTGAAATCGTCCAAAAGCAGGAACCTGAAAAAAGGATGGAGGAGCCGGTTAAGATAGTTCCGGACGGAATCGGTAATATTATTGTCGAAGTCACAACAGGAAGGGGAGCTGTTCCGCTTCAGGGAATCGATGTGGTTATCGACAGGCTGGATTTAAATGATCAGAAAGGGAGACAGGAGCTTATTGCGGTTTTGGAAACAGACAGAAGCGGAAGAACAAAACCTGTAGCGGTAAAAACTGTCAGCAGGGAACTTTCGCTTATTCCGGGAAACGCAGAACCTTTTTCAACTTTTTATGTAACGGCTTCTGAAAAAGGTTTTGAACCGGTTGAAAGCCGTCCGGTGGATGTTTTTGCAAATGAGGTTTCAATCCTTAAAATAGATCTTGTTCCGAAGCCGGAAAATCTCTACGGAGGTGGAACAAATGGTTAAAAGCTATGTTGCCGTTCCGGAATTTATAACCGTTCATCTCGGGCCGCCGGATTCTCCGGCAGAAAATGTAACGGTTTCTTTCCCGGAATATATAAAAAACGTTGCTTCCAGCGAAATTTATCCTACATGGCCGGAAAATGCGATTAGTGCAAACGTTTATGCCCAGGTGACTTTTGCTTTGAACCGAATTTATACCGAATGGTACCGCAGCAGAGGCTATCCTTTCGATATAACTTCTTCAACGAGCTATGACCAGAAGTTTATCAAAAATCGAAATATATTTGAAAACATCAGCGAAATTGTCGACGATATTTTCAATCGGTACGTTGTAAAACAGGGCAGCCAGAATCCATATTTTACAGAATATTGCAACGGAACGACCGTAACCTGCAGCGGGCTTTCCCAATGGGGAACAGTGAGCCTTGCTAACCAGGGAAAAACTCCTTATGAGATACTCCAGTATTATTACGGAAACGATATCGATATCAAAACCGCGCCGATACTTCCGTATGTGGAATCCTATCCGGGAGAACCTTTGCGCCTGGGAAGCAGGGATTATGAGGTGCGGCTTATTCAGCAAAGGCTGAACCGGATAGCCCGTAACTTCCCCGCAATTCCAAAGATAAATCCGGTGGACGGAGTTTTTGGAGAACAGACAGAAAATGCGGTAAAAGCTTTTCAGAGTGTTTTTAACCTTACTCCCGATGGAATAGTAGGTCCGGGAACTTGGTATAAAATTTCGTTTATCTATACTTCCGTGCGGAAACTTTCGGAACTCTATGGTGAAAATGTCGGACTTTCCGAAGTTCCGACCCAATTTGTGGAACCGCTTGAACTTGGCGACAGAGGCGAAAGAGTTCGTCTCCTGCAATATTATATAAATGTTCTTTCGGCTTTTTATGAGGAAATTTCCGAAGTGAGCGGGGACGGAGTTTTTGGTGAAGAAACAAGACAACAGGTAATAAATTTCCAGAGAACTTTCGGCCTTGCTCCGGACGGAATAGTGGGAATCGGAACATGGGATGCTCTTTATGATGCATATACAGGAATCCTGCGTTCTGTTCCGCAAAAATATTTTAACGATACCGTAAATGTTCCGAACGTTGGGCAATATCCCGGATACAATTATCAAAGGAGCTGATTTTTTGAACGATGAACATGATTTCAATATAAGGCAGATTCAGCGAGCTTTGCGGATTTTACATAAAAACGGAGAGGATATTCCCATTGTTTATGAAGATGGAATTTTTGGAGAGGAAACGGAGCGGGGGATTATTGCCTTTCAGACGCAAAACGGTCTTGAACCGAACGGAATCGTTGATTACGATACCTGGGTTGCACTTATGGAAAAAGCAAACGAATATATCCGAAAGAACGCTGAACCTTTTCCGATTTTTCCTTATGTAAGTGATGAGGAAAGTTCCGTTCTTCCTGAGGAGGAAGGCAAGGCGATTTTGTTTTTACAGGCAATGCTTATTTCAATTGCGGAAAAATATTCCGGGATAGACGGAGTGGTTCTAAACGGAATAAATGATGAAGCAACCCGAAACGCAATTAAATATATCCATAAATGTGAGGAAGGGGAAAACTGCGACGGCGCTTTGAACAGAAAAACCTGGAATTCTGTTGCAAGACTTTTCAACGCAATTTAAAAGAAGGCGGAAATATTTTCCGCCTTCTTTTTTGCGAATTTTTGTAAAGTTCGCTTGACATGGCTAAAGCTGTGTGTTATATTATTTTTGTAAAGCAAGCTTTACAAAAATCCGCAAAGGAGGAATCTTTGCATTGAAAAACAGAATTGAAGAAATCCGAAAAGAAAAAGGAATTAAACAGGAAGATTTCGCAAAACTTATGGGTGTTTCACGCCAGACCATAAGCTCACTTGAAACAGGAAAATATAACCCTTCGATTTTTCTTGCTTACAAAATCGCAAAATATTTTGAAATGACCATCGAGGAAGTTTTCATCTTTGATGAAGAAATATAAACGGAGGAAAAATTATGAAAATTGAAAAAAGATTCTATATAAATATTTTCTGGGTCTTAATCGGTATTGTTTTGATTGCTTGCGGGATTTTTGAAATTGTAGATAGTTTCTGGAGCGGAATGGGCGGAGCACTTATCGGAATCGGAGCGATTCGCATCGTTCAGTTTATAAAATTCAACAAAAATCCGGAATACCGCGAAAAAATGGATATTGAATCCAAAGACGAACGCAACAAATTCATATCTCTGAATGCATGGGCTTGGTCCGGATATGTTTTTGTAATGCTTAATGCAATCGGAACGATCGCTTTTAAAATTGCCGGAAACGAAAGCCTTTCCATGTATTGTTCCTATATGGTTTGTATCGTTCTTGTTCTTTATTGGGGTTGTTACCTTATTCTCAGAAAAAAATATTGATATAAGTTGGAGAAAAAATGAAAAGTATTGAAAGAAAACCAAGAAGAATTGCTGTTGCGGTTTTGTCGATTGTTGTAATAGCAATTATGTGGATCAAAAAAGACGTTCTCGGTATTTGGAGCAATATTTCTTCGGAAGACCTTCTTCCCATGCTTGCAACCAACGCTGTTGTAATTATCGTAAGGATCGCAATTCTTGCGGGAATAATC
>JAZUAX010000029.1:0-3750 GCA_045638185.1 Oscillospiraceae bacterium
TTGACTTTCTGATAGAACAAAGGAGGTGCCACTATGGCCAAATGTGATTTCTGCGGAAAAGGTGTTAGCTTTGGTATCAAAGTATCCCACTCCCACAGACGTTCCAACAGAACCTGGAAAGCTAACGTTCGTCGCGTAAAAGCTCTTGTTGATGGCAAACCTTGCCACGTATATGCATGCCCTCGTTGCCTGCGTTCCGGTAAAGTTACCCGCGCTATCTGATTTTCGAGTCTAAAGTAGCTATTTCCCCGGAAAGAGCGCTTTTCCGGGGTATTTTCAGTGTTCGAACACCATATTTAACATGTTAACAAAAAAAGACCAGTCGTTTCCGACTGCTCTTTTTTTGTTGTCAAAAATAAAAAAGCGGCTCAGAGAGCCGCTTTTTATTCCTCTTTTTTCTGTTCTTCCTGGTCATCATCTTCGCCGTTCAGAATCGCATGAACTCTTCCGATTCCAAAAAAGAAGATAAGCAGAGGAAAAACAACATACATTCCAAAAACAGGCCAGAGTTCTCCCCTTTTTTCAGCAGGGACAGAAATATACATTCCAACCCCAAGCCAGATAAAAAACATAAAAACAACAAAAGTGATTACCGCAGTTGCTATTATTTTTTTTGTATTTTTGGAAAATGTGATTTTCTTTAATTTCGGAATTTTTTCTGTAATCATTTTTTTCTGCTCCCGAAAGAAGGTTCAGTTCCGTTTCTGAGGCGTTTTATATTTTCTCTGTGGGCATAAAAAATCAGAAGCGCCATAAGAAAAGACATTACTGTGTAAGGAACGACTTCACCGAAGAAACTTTTTCCCTGAAGGAAAAGAATCACAAAGTTCAGGACCGGATAGAGCGAAGTTCCGCAAAGACAAACCGCGGAAACGATTTTTATAATAAAAACCATCGGTACAATTCCCATTGCAATTGTAACAAAAGCGATCCAGTTAAGGACAAACATTGCTCCGAGAGCCGTTGCAATTCCTTTTCCGCCACGGAACCTGAAATATATCGGATATATGTGGCCAAGCATTACAAACAGCGAAGCGATATAGGCAAGGTCAAGATCCATATGAAGGTCTCTTCCTACCTCACGGGCAACAAAAACAACAATTGCACCTTTCAGAAAATCTCCGATGAAGGTCCATGTTGCCGCTCTTCTTCCGAAAATGCGAAGCATATTTGTCATACCTGCATTTCCGCTTCCGTGTTCGCGTATATCGCTGGATTTATGGTATTTGGAAATAAGTATAGCCATATTGAAACTGCCTATAAGATAGGCTATAAGAGCGGTTACGGCATATACAATTATAACATTCGGAAATTCGTTCATTTAATCCTCCATAGGATAACAAATGGAAAAATCAGCCTTTGTCGTTTCCGCGTTCACGAACTACCATTTTGATAGGAGTGCCGGTAAGACCGAAGGTTTCTCTTATCTGGTTTTCAAGATAACGGCGATAGGAGAAATGGAAAAGATCTGCGCGGTTGCAGAAAGTTACAAAGGTAGGCGGATTTGTGGAAGCCTGAGTAATATAATAAATCTTCAGACGTTTGCCTTTATCGGATGGGGGCTGAACTTTTGCGGTTGCATAAGCAAGCATATCGTTGAGCATACCGGTGGAAATTCTTCTGCAGTTCTGCTCATAGGTGGAAACGATAAGTTCAAAAAGTTTGTTGATACGCTGACCGGTTTTTGCGGAAATAAATACAAACGGAGCATAGGACATAAAGCTGAAGTCAGTCTGGAGCTTTTTGGTAAACTCGTTCATTGTATTGGTTTCCTTATCGATAGCATCCCATTTGTTGATAGCGATTACGCAGGCTTTTCCCTGTTCATGAGCATAACCGGCAACTTTGCTGTCCTGTTCTGTAAAACCTTCGGTCGCATCGATCATGATAACACAAACATCGCTGCGGTCAACAGCCATGTAGGAACGGAGAACGCTGTATTTTTCAATTTCGTTATCAACCCTGCTTTTGCGGCGGATACCTGCAGTATCGATGAGAACAAATTTTCCGAATTCGTTTTCAACTTCAGTATCGGTTGCATCACGGGTGGTTCCTGCCATATCTGCAACGATAACTCTTTCTTCTCCGGAAATTTTGTTTACAAGGCTGCTCTTACCTACGTTTGGTTTACCGATAATGGCTACTTTTATTTTATCATCATCGACATCGTCTTCTTTGTCGAAATCGATATATTTGAAACATTCATCAAGAAGGTCACCGGTTCCGTTGCCGTGAACGGAAGAAACCGGGAACGGATCGCCGAGGCCGAGGTTATAGAATTCATAAAATTCCGCAGGCGGTGTGCCTATTCTGTCGCATTTGTTTACACAGAGAACAACGGGTTTTCCGCTTTTGAGAAGCATGGAAGCGATATCGGCATCGTTTGCGGTTACACCGGAATTGAGGTCTGTTACAAGAATAATAACATCCGCACTTTCGATTGCAATATTGGCCTGAGCTCTCATTTTGGAAAGGATTCCGTCATCGGTTTTAGGTTCGATACCGCCGGTATCGACAAGCATAACAGTATGGTTGAGCCATTCGCATTCGCAATAAAGTCTGTCCCTGGTAACACCGGGAGTATCTTCAACGATTGCGAGGCGCTTGCCTGTCAGCTTATTGAAAAGGGTGGATTTGCCTACGTTAGGGCGACCCACAATTGCAATAATAGGTTTTGCCATCTTTATATTCCTCCAAACGGAATTTATCCGTAAATTACTTCACATTCATCTTCTGATTCTTCGCCCAGCATTGCGCAAAGAAGTTTATAACCATCATTCGGTACCATGAGCACCGGAACTTCAAGTTCATGCTCAACCCATTCCGGAGTGGTATCGTCGATAAATTTATCATGCTCGTAGCGAAGAGTGCTTTCACAGATGAGCACAGCGTCACCGTTTTCTCTTCCTTTGAGCTGTTTTGCAATATCTCCTCCGGTAAGAAGTCCGGTAACGGTTATTTTTTCGCCGAAGAACTCGTTTTCCATCGGCAGAACGTCGATTTTAAGTCCGCTGTAACGTTTTTCTGCCGCATCCGCAAGTTCTCTTATTGTTGAGAAGGCTGCTTTACCGGTAGGAATCGTTACGTGGCGGTTATACTCTCCTGCAGGGAAATAATCGAGAGCCTCATAAAAATCGTGTTTGAGAAGAGCGCAAAGGCCTACACCGTCCTCAAGCTGGGTAAATTCACCGTAATATTCATATTCCGGGAACGGAAGTTCCGCTTTGATAAAAAATTCATCTGCGGCATAGAAAACCGGTTCGCCGTATTTTTCCATACATTCCGCTCGGAATTCATCAACAATTTTAATAACTTCGAGAGAGCTTTCCTTATCAAAAGGAGTGAGCTTAGGAAGGCCTGCTCTGCATTTTGTAAGACCGACCGGAACACAGACTGCGCTTTCTACGGAAGATCCGAGTTTTTCAACCTCTCGGAAACTGTAGCGGAGCTCTTCCCCATCGTTTATTCCCGGGCAGAGAACGAACTGGAGATGAAGAGTTATTCCGGCTTCGGCCATTTTTTTAAGGTAATCAAGAGAATCCGCTGCATGGGGATTCTTCATCATTTCAACCCTGAGTTTCGGGTTCATCGTATGAACGGAAACATTTATCGGAGAAAGACGCATCTTGATAATACGGTCAATGTCTTCCTCCTCAAGATTTGTAAGAGTTACATAGTTTCCGAAAAGAAAACCAAGACGTGAGTCATCATCTTTAAAATAAAGAGTTTTTCTCATTCCCGGAGGCATCT
>JAZUAX010000030.1:0-6905 GCA_045638185.1 Oscillospiraceae bacterium
TGTAAAGGTATATCCCTGGACAGTTGATGAACCGGATGAAATGCGTCGAATGCTTGACATGGGAGCAGATGGAATGCTTACCAACAGAGTGGATTTGCTCACTGAACTAAAATAAAAAACAAAAAAGCCGCCATATGGCGGCTTTTTTGTTTTATGGTTTTATCTTCCAAAGAGTTTTGGCAAAGGCTGAATTACTTTCTGAAGATCGGAGATTGCATTGTTGAGAGTTGCTATGTCGATTTGTCCGATGGTGTTGAGAGCCTCGTCAACATCTTCGAGTGCTTTGGTAAGAGCATCTCCGCTTTCTGCAATAAGAGTATTTGCGTTATTGAGAAGTTCGGTTATATTGGATTCTTCGAGAACAGTGTTGATTTCCTTTGTAAGAATTGTTATTTCATCAATTGCGGAATTTGCCTGTTCAAGAACTCCTCCGATTTGTGTACTGAGAACCAGGAGGGCAATAGCAACAACGAACATGAAAACGGAAATAACAATAATTTGGGTTTTGACCATTTTTGCTTGTTTTTCAAGAAGTTCGGTTTGCTTTAAACTTTCTTCATACATTTTCTGCTGATATTCTTCGTTTGTCATAAATTCAATTCTCCTTTATAAAATTAAATCTGCTATTCCGAAGGAAAGTATTCCCATTATAATTCCGCAGGTGATAATACCGAGAAAAATTGCTGCAGTCGATTTTATAACACGGAGCTGCATAAGAGTTGCAATTAGAGAAGCTGTCCAGGCTCCGGTTCCGGGCAGAGGGAGAGCGACAAATGCGAAGAGTCCAAAAAGTTCTGCTTTGCGGACTTTTTCGGCTTTTTTATTTCCACGGTCTATAATTTTTTGGAAAATGAAACCCATTTTCGGAATTTTGGAAAGATAGACTAAAACTGTTTTTGCGAATTTTATTAAAAAAGGAACAGGAAGGATATTTCCTATTACACAGCAGATCAAAGAGGGGAGAAAAGGCATTTCCGCAACGGCAGCATAAATCATTGCTCCGCGAAGTTCAATAAGCGGAACCATTGAAATAAGAAACAGATAAATGTAATCCTGCAATAACTCACCTCCACAAACTATTTATAGTTATATTTTAATTTATAATGTAATAAAAGTAAAGAAAAATAAATTATTTAAAAAGACTTTTATTTATTATAATTTTATGGTAAAATTATAATGTATTTTTATGACCGGGAGGTTAATATGAAAAAATTTTTGTCAATTCTTTTATCCATCATGATGGTGGTGTGTCTTTTTGTCGGATGTTCTGAAGAAGAAATTCCGGAAAAGGAAAATAATATTCAGGAAGTAGAAAATACAATTGTTGTTGAACCTCTTCAAAAAACTTTTACTGCAATTATTTATGACAGCGGAGAAGATGAAGATTTTTGGAAAGCTGTAAAAGCTGCTTTTGAAAGTGCTAATCAGGGTATAACTGTTAATATGATTATCAGCAAAGATGCCGCTTTTGAAGTTCGCGACAGAATTCTTGGCGGAAATTCTCCGGATTTTATTTATCTTCCTTCTTCTGAAGAATCCGGTGTCACAACAGCCCTCATAAAAGATAAAGCTCTTATAGAACTCAGTTCCGTTGAAACTTCTGCTCCGGAAGGTGCTTTTGAAAACAGCATCTGCAAACCGTATGATAATGGTGCTTCCTATCTTGCACCGCTTTTTATTGAAACAGAAGGACTTATTTATAATAAAGAAACACTTTCTTCCAACGGTTTTTCTGTTCCTCAGACTTGGGATGATTTTATTTCTATAGCAAAAGCATGTGAAAATAAAAATATTAAGTTCTTCACTTATGCAGGAGCTGAACCTGACGAATATGTAAATATATTTGCAGCTGCACTTGCTCCGGTAATCGGTGCTGAAGAAATGAACAAGATCCTCAGCTGTGAAGAAGAAGCATGGAAAAACGAAAACATCAAATCTTTTATTGAAAAAATTGAAAACGTAACAAAACTTGTTGTTTCCGGAAGCAGCACAAAATCCAAAGAAGACACCATGAAGCTTCTTGAAGAGGGAAAAGCAATTTTTGTTTCCGGAAGCAGTTCTGATCTTGAAGAACTTAATAAAGACGGAGAAAAATACGCAATCTGCAATTATCCTGCTCTTTCCGGTGCTTCCGCAAAAACAGTTTCTTTCACTGAAATGTATATTCCGGTTGAAGCTAAAGAGGCAGAACTTGCAAAGCAGTTTATGGCTTTTCTCTATAGCGAAACTTCTGTAAGCCTTGCAGAAGAGAAACTTGGAAAAGAAATTCCTGCAGAGGGAACAACGGTTATTGCTCCTGAATTTGCAGTAAAATCTTCTTCTAATCCCACTCTTTCCGATGAGTTCTGCAAACTGATCGTCGATGTATTCAAAGGTGATGCAACTTCCAAAAACTTTGCGGAAAAAATGCTTGAATATATCAAGGAATATTGACATCATAATCCAAAAGGAGATTTAACATAATGTGCAAACCTAAATTTTATATAACAACGGCAATTGCTTATACTTCCAGAAAACCTCATATAGGCAACAGCTATGAAATTGTTCTTACCGATGCTATCGCCAGATATAAAAGAATGCAGGGATATGATGTTTTCTTCCTTACCGGTACCGATGAGCACGGACAGAAAATTGAAAAATACGCAGCAGATTCCGGAGTAACTCCGAAAGAATATGTTGATAAAGTTGCAGGTGAAATCAAAGAAATCTGCGATCTTCTTAACACCACTTATGATCATTTTATCAGAACTACTGATGATTATCATGAAAAAACCGTTCAGAAAATCTTCAAAAAACTCTATGATCAGGGCGACATCTATAAAAGCGAATACGAAGGTCTTTATTGCACTCCTTGCGAATCCTTCTGGACTGAAAGCCAGCTTGTTGACGGAAAATGTCCTGACTGTGGCCGAGAAGTAGGTAAGGCAAAAGAAGAGGCATATTTCCTTCGCCTTTCCAAATATCAGAAACAGCTTGAAGAATTTATTGAAAGCAATGAAAACTTCATCTATCCTGAAGCACGTAAAAAAGAAATGCTCAACAACTTCATCAAACCGGGTCTTCAGGATCTCTGTGTTTCCAGAACCTCTTTTAAATGGGGTGTTCCGCTAACTTTTGATGATAAACACGTTATTTACGTTTGGATAGATGCACTTTCCAACTATATTACTGCTCTTGGTTATGATCCTGATGGCAGCTCTGAACAGTATAAAAAATATTGGCCCGCAGATGTTCATATTATTGGTAAAGATATCGTAAGATTCCATACCATTTATTGGCCGATTATGCTTATGGCTCTCGGCGAACCGCTACCGAAACAGGTTTATGGCCACCCGTGGCTCCTTTTCGGTGAAGACAAAATGTCCAAATCCCGCGGCAACGTAATTTATGCTGATGATCTTACCAAAGTTTTCGGTGTTGACGCAGTCCGTTATTATCTTCTTACCGAAATGCCTCACGCAAACGATGGTTCCATCACTTATGAAGCGATGATCGACAGATTCAACACTGACCTTGCAAATACTCTCGGCAACCTTGTTAACAGAACCGTTGCAATGCAGAATAAATATTTTGACGGCGTTATCCAGGCTCCCGTTTGTTCCGATGAGCTTGACGAAGAGCTTAAAGTTTCTGCAAAGAAAGCAATTGAAGGCTTTGATAAAAACCTTTCTGAATATAAGATGAGCGATGCAATCGATTGTATCATGGAATTTGCAAGCCGTTGCAATAAATACATCGATGAGACCACTCCTTGGGCTCTTGCTAAAGACGAAGAGAAAAAAGCAAGACTCGGAACCGTTCTTTATAACCTTCTCGAAGGAATCAGAATTCTTTCCGTTCTTATCGCTCCCATCATGCCAGAAACCACCGATAAAATTGCACAGCAGCTCGGAATTGAAATTCCTACTTACGAAAGCATCCAGAATTTCGGCGGACTTGAGGCAGGCAAAAAAGTTGGCACCGCAACTCCTCTTTTCTCCAGAATCGATAAAGAAAAACTTATCGAAGAACTTGAGGCTGCACACAAAGCACAGCTTGAAGCAGAAAAAGCAGAAGAAAAACCTGTTATCGAACTTCAGCCTGAAATTACTTTTGATGATTTCACCAAAGTTGAACTTCGCGTAGCAAAAATTCTTGAATGTGAAAAAGTTCCGAAAGCAAAAAAACTCTATAAAATCCAGCTTGATGACGGAATGGGCGGTCGCGAGATCGTTTCCGGAATCGCACAGCATTATACTCCTGATGAACTTATCGGAAAGAAAATCGTTGTTGTTGCAAACCTTAAACCCGTAAAACTCTGCGGAGTTGAATCCTGCGGAATGCTTCTTGCGGGCGACAGAGAAGACGGTTCTGTCTGCGTAACATTTATTGACGATTCTGTTCCGGTAGGAACGAGGCTCCATTGATGGAATATAAAGGAATTTTCGACACCCATGCTCATTATGATGACGAAAAATTCAATGAAGACCGCGACACCGTGCTCAAAAATATTTTTGAGCACGGCGTTTCCTTGGTAGTGGATCCTGCTTGTGATCTGGAAACCTGCGAAAAAACGCTTGAACTTTCGTCGAAATATGATTTTGTTTATTCTGCCGTGGGAATTCATCCTCATTCCGCTGAAAGTGATGGAAACGGTGATTGGATCGAAAAAATCAGAGAATTTGCAAAAAATAAAAAAGTTGTGGCAATTGGTGAAATCGGTCTTGATTATCATTATGATTTTTCTCCGAGAGAAAAACAGAAAGAAGTTTTTGCTGCACAGCTTGCTCTTGCAAACGAACTTGACCTGCCCGTGATAATACACGACAGGGAAGCACACGCAGATACTCTTGAACTTGTAAAAAAATACAGACCGAAAGGAATTGTGCATTGTTTTTCCGGTTCTGCGGAAACAGCCAAAGAATTCCTTAAACTTGGAATGTATATAGGGTTTACAGGTTCTGTAACTTTTAAAAATGCAAACAAACTTCTGCTTGCTGCGGAAATTGTTCCGGAAGACAGAATTCTTCTGGAAACCGACAGCCCTTATATGGCGCCGGTTCCTTACAGAGGACAGCGCTGCGACAGCAGCCTTATTCCGGCAACGGCAGAACGCCTTGCGGAAATTCGCGGAACAGATGCGCAGACTTTGATTGACCATGCTTTTGAAAATGGCTGCAGAATTTACGGAATCAATGCGGAGGAATTAAAATGAGAATTAGAAGAAAACCCTGGGCAAGACCGGAACTTGCCGAATGGGAAAACTGCATAGATGTTCCGGCAGAAAACAGAGGAAAATGGCATTCTGTTTTTAAAAATGAAGCACCTCTTATGATCGAACTCGGATGCGGAAAAGGCGGATTTATGTCCAAACTTGCTGTTGCACATCCGGAAATAAACTTTATCGCAGTTGATATTAAGAGCGAAATGCTTGGCCTTGCAATGCGCAACATCAAACGTGAATATGCTGCGGTAAACCGTGAAGTGGATAACGTTTATATTTTCAGCCAGGAAATTATGCTTATAAACAAAGTTTTTTCTGCTGAGGATGTATGCGACAGAATTTATATCAACTTCTGCAACCCTTGGCCTAAAACTCATGACCATAAAAAACGCCTTACTCATAACAATCAGCTTATGCAGTACCGTGAGTTTTTGAAAGACGGTGGTGAAATTCGTTTTAAAACCGATAACGATGATCTTTTCCTTTCTTCGAAAAGATATTTTGCGGAATGCGGTTTTGAACTTACTTTTGTAACAGAAGACCTTCATAACTCCGGTTTTGATGATAATATTATGACCGAGCATGAAAAGATGTTTTCAGAGCAGGGAATACCGATAAAATTCCTTATCGCTAAAAAATTAACAATCAGTCCCTCTAAAAAAGAGGTCAGTGAGTGCGAAAATTGTGCTGAAACTGTCGAAAAAACTGTTGAACAGCCCGAAAATTGTGCTGAAAACTGAAAAATCGTGTTTTCGGTGAAAAATATGCTCTAAAATGATTGACTAATAATCATATATGGTATATAATATTATTAGCACTTAAAATATTAGAGTGCTAATCGATTGTTTTTAATAAATAACATATATTTAGGAGGATTTCCAATGAACGTAAAACCCCTTGGAGACAGAGTTGTTATTAAAATGGTAGATTATGAAGAAAAAACCAAAGGCGGTCTTTTCATCACTGCTAACGCTCAGGATAAACCTGAAATTGCAGAAGTAATCGCAGTTGGCCCCGGCGGCGTTGTTGACGGCAAAGAAGTTGAAATGCAGCTTAAAGTAGGCGACCATGTAATCATGGGCAAATATGCTGGCACTTCTGTTAAAATCGACGGTGAAGAAATCATCATCCTCTCCCAGAACGACATCCTTGCTGTTGTCGAAGATTAATTTTTTAGTTAGTTAACTTTTCGGAGGTAATATATATGGCAAAACAGATGCTCTATGGCGATGACGCAAGACGTGCTCTTCAGTCTGGTATCGACCAGCTCGCCAATACCGTTAAAATCACCCTTGGCCCTAAAGGCTGCAACGTAGTTCTCGATAAAAAATTCGGAACTCCTATGATCTGCAACGACGGTGTTACCATTGCAAAAGAAATCTCTCTTCCTGATCCTTTTGAAAATATGGGCGCACAGATCGTTAAAGAAGTTGCTGAAAAAACCAACAATGCAGCAGGCGACGGTACCACCACCGCAACTATCCTTGAACACGCTCTTGTTCGTGAAGGTATGAAAAACGTTACCGCTGGCGCAAACCCCATGCTTGTAAAACGCGGTATCCAGAAAGCAGTTGACGTAGCAACCCAGGCTGTTCTCGGCAACGCAAAAGCTGTTTCCGGTTCTCAGGATATTGCAAGAGTTGCAACTATCTCCTGCGGAGATCCCGATCTCGGTGAACTTATTGCAAAAGCAATGGAAAGA
>JAZUAX010000031.1:0-5677 GCA_045638185.1 Oscillospiraceae bacterium
AGTCTGGAACACTCCGAAAGGCGGATATTTTGTTTCCGCAGAACTTATGGAAGGCACCGCAAAGCGCACCGTTGCTCTTTGTAAGGAAGCGGGTCTTGTTTTAACCGGTGCGGGCGCTGTTTATCCTTACGGCAAAGACCCAAAAGACAGCATTCTTCGAATTGCACCCACTTTTGCCCCTGTTTCCGAACTTCCTGTTGCAATGGAAATTTTCTGTCTTTCCGCAAAACTTGCGGCAATTGAAAAACTGCTTGGATAAGCCAAAAAGCGAGGTTTTTATATGTTGATTT
Organism: Oscillospiraceae bacterium; assembly: GCA_045638185.1. Classification (GTDB taxonomy): domain Bacteria; phylum Bacillota; class Clostridia; order Oscillospirales; family Ruminococcaceae; genus UMGS1668. Next base: position 291 of record JAZUAX010000031.1, read on the forward strand.
TAGCTTCCGGTTCCCCAAGAAGGAAGGAACTTTTAAGCCTTATTACAGATGAATTCGAAATTCTTGTTTCCGGCTGTGAAGAATTCGTGCCCGAAGGTACCCCTGCAGAAAAAGTTCCTGCAATTCTTGCGGAACAAAAAGCCCTTGCTGTAGCAGAACTCCGCCCCGATGATACCGTAATCGGTTCGGATACAGTAGTCGTGCTCAACAATGAAATTTTCGGAAAGCCCAGGGACAAAGAACATGCTCACGCCATGCTCAAAACTCTTTCCGGCAAAAAACACTTTGTTTATACCGGTGTTGCTGTTGCAGAAAAAGGCAAAGTCCGTTCTTTTGTTCAAAAAACCGAAGTTGAATTTTATGAACTTTCTGACGAAACCATCGATAATTATATCGAAACTCTCGAACCCATGGACAAAGCCGGCGCTTATGGAATTCAGGGAAAAGGCAGCGTGCTCGTAAAAGGAATCGTTGGCGATTATTTCAACGTAATGGGACTTCCTGTTGCAGAAACCGCAAGATTTTTGGGATTGATAAAGTAAATAAAAAAACAAAAGCCGCCCTTAGGGCGGCTTTTTCTTTTTATTATTTTCCTGTTGAACCGAATCCGCCTTCGCCTCTTTCGGTATCCGAAAGTTCTTCGCAAAGAACGTATTCCGCCGGCATAACCGGCATAATTGCCATCTGGGCGATTCTGTCATTGGGCTGAATGATATAATCCTCGTCGGAATTGTTCATAAGTCCAACGCAGATTTCTCCGCGGTAATCTGAATCGATTACACCAACACAGTTTCGCGGAGCGATTCCATGTTTTATACCAAGTCCGCTTCTGGCGAAGATAAATGCGCCGTAACCTTCCGGAACGGCGATTGCAATTCCCGCCGGAACAACAGCGCTTCCCCTTGCGGGAACTGTAAGAGGTTCTTCAATGCAGGCATAAAGATCCGCAGCTGCGGAACCGGAAGTTGCTATTTTCGGAATAACAGCATTTTCACGGATTTTTTTAACTTTTATCTCAAACGCCATAACGTTTTTTAAGCTCCTCAACTTCTTTTGCAAGTCTGTCTGCTCGGCGGTTTGCTTCGTCGGCTTCCATTCTTGCTCTTGCGGTATCTCCGAGATATTCTTTAAGCTGGGAACGGATGTGGTCGCAGTTTGCTGCTTCTTTTTTATATTCGCTGAGATATGCGATGGAGCAAAGAACGAGAGCATCGTTCATGGAAAGGCTGGGGTTTCTTACCATAAGAGAATCGATATCCTCGCTCATTTCTTTTGCAAGGTCACGAACATAACCTTCCTGCTCGCTGGTTGCGATGGTGTAACTTGCTCCTGCAACTTCTATTTTAACTTTATTAACCATACCAAAATTTCCTCCAATTCGTCATAATACGACATTTATATTATAGCACGGAGAAAGCCCTTGTTGCAACGATTTGAGCATCTATTTTAAAGAAAATTCATTCTTTTTCGGAAACCCGGCGAACGGTTTTTCATAGAATAGAGAAAAAACGTTTTTGGAGGAAAAATGGCACTTATCGAAAAAGAATATAACCGCACTGCAGCTGTGGAATATGCAAACCGCTGGGCATATTTCCGCAACCCGGAATATTATGATTTCAGTCCAATCGGTGGTGACTGTACCTCTTTCGCAAGCCAATGTATCCTTGCCGGAGGTGCTCCGATGAATTTCACTCCGGATTTCGGCTGGTATTACAGAAGTCTTAATGACAGAGCCCCCGCCTGGACCGGAGTTAAATTTCTTTTTAATTTTCTTGTCAACAACGAAGGAGTTGGACCTTTCGGTCACCAGGTTTCAATCGACGAAATTGAACCCGGAGACATAGCGCAATTGATTATTGATACGGAAGATTGGCAGCACACCCCGGTTATAACTTCCGTTGACGGCAACAGACCAAATTTTAACACAGTAAAAATTGCCGCCCATTCTTACGATTGCGCCTGCCGACCTCTTTCAAGCTACGCCATAAAATCCATAAGGTTCGTGCATATAGACGGATATCGAACAGAAAAATAAAAAAGGCCCGGGCAAAGCCGGCGCTTTTCTTTTTCTATATACCTTTTTTATAAAGAATATAAGAATAAACCATCGGAACAAGCGCCGCCGGAATCAGTAAAAACAAAATCCATTCCGAAAGCACAAATGCATTGATAATAAAAGCAAAACCACATACTACCATGATCCAACCCGCAAGACGGTGGGTTTTGTTCCAGTTTTCTTCGCTGTTAAGGGTCCATGGAATTTTATATCCGAAAGTGTAATTAAGTTTTGCCTTCGGAAGATAATTTCCGAGCGCAATAAAAATTACGCCCATAAGGAGACAGCAAATCATTCCGATGTTTACTTCCATTCCAAGGGCATAGGCATAGGTGGAACTCATTACGGCAATAGAAACTGCCGGAAGGATCCAATAAACAATTCCAATTGCTTTTGCGCCAATGTTGCTTTTTTTCGGATCCGCATAGGTCACAATAAGGCAGAAAACATGAAGCGCCGCCATAATTCCAGGCATTCCGAAAACCGCCATCGGTTTACTGTTCCAGCCGTTGGGCTGATTATCCGTTCCCCAATGTGTAGCCATTTCTTCCGGAAGCTGTTCCCAGAAGATAAGTCCGATAATTATCGGCAAAAGAATAATAATCGTTGTTATAACAAGCAGTTTTTTATTTATTTTCATCGCTGTTCTCTCCTTTAAACTGGGCAAACCAGAGCATAATTTCCTCAAAAACAGAGGTATTCAGTTCGTAAAAAACAAAGTTTTTCTGCTTTGTTTCATAAACAAGGTCCGCTTTTTTAAGAACCGAAAGATGGTAAGAAACCGTCGCGCCGGTCATATCAAAATGGGAACCAATATCCCCCGCGGACATTTTTCCTTCCCGAAGCATAAGCAGAATTTCTCTTCTTGCCGGATCGGAAAGAGCTTTAAAAGTTTCAGCAAAACCCATTTATCTTTCCCCTTTCAGCAATTTTTCAAAATCCAGCCGGCAATATCGGAAATTACGTTTTCTCCGATGTGTCGCTCTTTTGAAAATTCTTTTGTTACTTTTGAAATATCGTCATAAAGCGCAGGAACGAAACAATGGTTAAGTCCTTCATAAAGGCGGAAGCTGAAATTATCTCTTTCGCCGAAAGCGCGTTTATATCCGCCGAAATCCTTTTCTGTGCTTACCTGCAAATCGCCTGTTCCCTGCATGACAAGAACAGGTTTTTCTGTTCTTTCAAGATAATCCTCAGCTCTGTGTTCGCCCATTTCCTTGAAATAATAAAGGTTTACTCCGTTGGCATAGGGAATTTTTTTAGCCTCTTCGTCGGAAAGTTCATAAAGATTTTCAAAAGATTTTCTGAATTTTTTATCCTGGACGGAAGCGACCCAGCTCATAATTTTGCTTTTTCCATTTTTCATCTCTTCGAGCTGACGGAAAAGAACCCCTTCAAGGGTATCAAGTGTTCCCGCAAGAAGAACCAGACCTTTAAAATTTCCGCCTTCAGCATCGATTCTCGGAGCAAGCATTGCACCCATGCTGTGGCCGATTATAAAAACGTTTCCCGAATCTATTCTTTGGTCGTTTTTAAGAAGCTTTGAAGCAAAAACCGCATCTTCGATAACTTCTTCCCTGACGGTCAGATTGCCTTTTTTAAGCATTTTTCTTCCGTGGGCAAAACTTCTTTTATCATATCTTACGGAAGCGATTCCGTGTTTTGCAAGGCCTTCCGCAAGATCTTTGAAAGGGGTAAGTTTCATAACTTTTTCGTCCATGTTGCTTGAACCGGAACCATGAACAAAAATCACCGCCGGGACCGGTTTTTCAAGGTTTTCCGGCAGAGTTAATATTCCTTTAAGAGGAAAATCCGTTCCCGAACCTATTATAATTTTTTCTTCAATCATAACTTCGTCCTTCTATTTAGAAATTATTCTAAATAGAATATATCATATAAAAAAACGGCTGTCAACAAGTATTTAGAAAAATTTCTAAATATGAGCTGCAAAAAAAGAGTGCCCTTCCGGACACTCTTTTTTATTGCATTAAGATTATTTAGCGTAATCAACTGCTCTGCTTTCGCGGACAAGATGAACTTTGATCTGACCGGGATATTCGAGCTCGCCTTCGATTTTTTCGGCGATATCGTGAGCAAGAAGAACCATTTTTTCGTCATCGATAAGTTCGGGTTTAACAACGATTCTAACTTCGCGTCCTGCCTGGATTGCGAAGCAGTTGTCAACTCCTTCGAAGGAATTTGCAATTTCTTCGAGTTTTTCGAGACGTTTGATATAGTTTTCAAGGTTTTCACGTCTTGCGCCGGGTCTTGCTGCAGAAATTGCATCTGCTGCCTGAACGAGCCATGCAATAGTTGTTCTGGGTTCAACGTCGCCGTGGTGAGCTTCGATAGCATGGATAACTGCTTCGGGCTCTTTATATTTCTTGGCAACATCAACACCGATGGTAACGTGGCTGCCTTCGATTTCGTGGGTAAGAGCTTTACCGATATCATGAAGAAGACCTGCTCTTCTTGCCATGTTGGGGTCAACGCCGCCCATTTCGTTAGCAAGAAGTCCTGCGATCTGTGCAACTTCGATGGAGTGCATAAGAACGTTCTGGCCATAGCTGGTACGGTATCTCATGCGGCCGAGAAGTCGGACAAGTTCGGGTGCAACACCGCGAACGCCGCATTCGAGCACTGCGTGCTCACCGTCCTGTTTGATTTTAGCATCAACTTCTTTGCGTGCTTTATCAACAGTTTCTTCAATTCTTGCAGGATGGATTCTTCCGTCCTGGATAAGTTTTTCAAGAGAAAGTCTTGCAATTTCGCGGCGAACCGGATCGAAGGAAGAAAGGGTGATTGCTTCGGGGGTATCGTCGATGATGAGGTCAACACCGGTAAGAGTTTCAAGAGCTCGGATGTTGCGTCCTTCACGTCCGATAATGCGGCCTTTCATTTCATCGCTGGGAAGCGGAACAACGGAAACGGTTGCTTCTGCAACATAATCAGGTGCGCAGCGGGAAACTGCGGTTCCGATAATTTCGCGTGCTTTTTCTTCAGCTTCGTCTTTGAGCTGCTGCTCAAACTGCATAATTCTGAGAGCTTTTTCGTGGGAAAGTTTTGCTTCAACTTCTTCAAGAAGCTGGATCTTCGCCTGTTCTTCGGAATAACCGGAAATACGTTCAAGCATTTCGAACTGGCTTTTTTTAATCTGTTCTGCTTCGGCAAGTCTTGCATCAGCAGCCTGGATTTTTTCCTGCATAACTTCCTCTTTTTTATCGAGGTTGTCTGCTTTCTTTTCAAGGGATTCTTCTTTTTGCTGGAGTCTGTGCTCGCTGCGCTGAACTTCTGCGCGGCGGTCTTTGATTTCCTTATCCGCTTCGGTTCT